>JAQGLP010000447.1 GCA_028292835.1 Variovorax sp. | reverse complement strand
ACCACCGTGCCATCGACCGACACGGCCGCATCGACCGCGTACACCGCGAGTTCGCCCGCCAGCGCCGGCAGCTCGAACACGGCGCCCGCCGGCAGCTGGAGGTCCAGGTAGACCGTCGGGGCGAAGGTCGGCACCGGCGAGCGCGCGCCGAAGGCTTCGCCGATCAGCACCCGCACCCGTGCGCCCTGATCGTCGAGCGCCGGGATGGCGCTGGCGTCCGTGTGCGAAAAGCCCGGTTCGGCCTCCTCGTGCGCGAGCGGCAGCGCAGCCCACAGCTGCAGGCCGTGGTTCACGTAGATCTCGCCCTGGAGCCGCTCGGGCTTGCGCTCGGAATGCACGATGCCGCGCCCGGCCGTCATCCAGTTGATGGCGCCGGGGCGGATTTCCTGCACGGTGCCGAGGCTGTCGCGGTGCAGCATCGCCCCCTCGAACAGGTAGGTGACGGTCGCCAGGCCGATGTGCGGATGCGGCCGCACGTCGTGCTGCTCGCCGGGGCGCTCGGTGGCGGGGCCGAAATGGTCGAAGAACACGAAGGGCCCGACCGCGCGCTGCTGCGCGGACGGCAGCAGGCGCCGGACCTTGAAGCCGCCGCCGAGGTCCTTGTCGGCGGGGCGAAGCAACTGGGGCGTGCTCATCGTGGGAACTCCCGTTTCGGTTGGTGTTCGGCCCGCGGCCCGTCCATGCGACCGGCCGCGGCAGCCATCAAGCGCGTGATCGTGCCACTTCGGCCACCCGCTTGCCGAAGACGCGCGCGGTATCGAAGTCGCCCTGGGCCATCTCGGCGGGGCTGGCGTCCGACGGCGACGTGGTGAGCAGGCCGCCATAGCCGCCGACGTAGTTGAGCGTGTCGCGCCGCGCCGCCTTGTCGTTGCCCGGCTTGATGCCGAGGCTGACCCACAGGCCGCTGTGCTGCATTGCGAGCGTCCACAGGTAGGCGAGCGTGGCGAACTTGTCGCCGTTCATGGCCGCGCTGTTGGTGAAGCCGGCGAAGAGCTTGTCCTTCCAGCCCTCCGCGTACCAGACCTTCGACGAGGCATCGGCGAACTTCTTGAACTGCCAGCTCGGCCCGCCCATGTAGGTCGGCGCGCCCAGGATGATGGCGTCCGCCGAGGCCAGCAATTCCCAGCCGCCGGCGGGCAGGTTGCCGTCGGCGTCGATCACGACCAGTTGCGCGTCGGCGCCGTCGGCCACGGCCTGGGCAATGCGGTGGGTGTGGCCGTAGCCCGAATGAAAGACGACTGCGATCTGTGGCATGGGATTCCTGGAGGTTTTCAGTAAAAAATCAGCGCTTGTCGATGCTCAGGCGACCGGCGCCGAAGGCGGCGAAAGCCAGCAGGCCACCGGCGATGGCGACGTTCTTGAAGAACATGAGCTGGTTCACCATGGCCTTGTCAGCCGCCATGGCCCAGTAATTGTGGAAGAACACGCCGGCCACGACCGTGAACAGGGCCAGCACGACGGCCGCCACCCGCGTCTTGAATCCGACCAGCAGCAGCAAGCCGAAGCCCAGTTCCACCACGATGGCAAGCGCCGCGCCGAGTGGCGCCAGCGGCAGGCCGACCGAGCCGATGTAGCCCACCGTGCCCGCGAAACCCGTCAGCTTGGCGATGCCGGCCGGCACGAACAGACCGGCCAGCAGGATGCGCCCGAGCAGGGCGAGGACGTCCTGCGCGGTGGTGGTGGAAGATGAGTGCGCGGTGGCGGGGAAGGCGGATGTGGTCATGAAAATCTCCTTGAAAGTTAAAAAAAACAGAAAAGACAAAGGGCTCAGCGGGCCAGGTCGAACACCAGCACCTCGGCGTCGCGCCCGTGCGCCAGTGACAGGGTGCTCTCGTTGTCGAGCAGCAGAGCGTCGCCCGCGGTGAGCGGCTGGCCGTTGACTTCGAGCGCGCCGCGCACCAGGTGCACATAGGCCTTGCGGCCCGCCGGCAGAGGCTGTTCGAGGGCCTCGGCGCCGTCGAACAGGCCGGCGAACAACCGGGCATCGGCGTGCATCGAGAGCGAGCCCGCGGCGCCGTCGGGCGAGGCGACCAGGCGCAGGCGGCCGCGCTTGTCCTGCGCGTCGAAGCGCTTTTGCTCGTAGCCGGGCTTCACGCCCCGGGCGTCGGGTTCGATCCAGATCTGCAGGAAGTGCACCGGCTCGCCCTTGCTGTGGTTGAACTCGCTGTGCGTCACGCCGGTGCCGGCGCTCATGCGCTGCACCTCGCCCGCCGGAATGCTCTCGACGTTGCCCAGGCTGTCTTGGTGCGCCAGCGCGCCCTCCAGCACGTAGCTGATGATTTCCATGTCCCTGTGGCTGTGCCCGCCGAAACCGGCGCCGGGCGCCACCCGGTCCTCGTTGATCACGCGCAGGTTGCCCCAGCCCATGTGGGCCGGGTCATGGTAGCCGGCGAAGGAAAAACTGTGGAACGAGCGCAGCCACCCATGGTCTGCGAACCCGCGCTCCCCAGACTTGCGAACTTGCAACATCGTTTGATCCTTTTTTCTGTGCCACGCCGTGTGCGCAGCGGATGAAACTGACTTTAGGCGCTTGGTCCCTCGTTGGAAGCGTCGGGTTTTGATGGCACCATTCAATTTTTTTGAATGATCAGGAGTGGCCATGCCAACGCCCCGCGAAGTGCTCACGCCCGAGGCGCTGTCGATGCTGCAGGCGGTAGAGAGCACGGGCAGCTTCGCCGCGGCGGCGCGCGCGCTCGACTTGGTGCCCAGCGCGCTGAGCTACCGCGTGCGCCAGATCGAGGAGGCGCTCGACGTGCTGCTGTTCGATCGCAGCGCGCGCCAGGCGCGCCTGACGGCGGCCGGCGCCGAGCTGATGCGCGAGGCCCCGCGCCTGCTGGCCGACACCGACGCGGTCGCCAACCGGGTCAAGCGCATCGCCACCGGCTGGGAGCCGATGTTGACGCTGGCGCTCGACAGCGCGATCGCGCGCGGGCCGGTGTTCGACCTGGTCGGCGACTTCTACGCCCTGCAACCGCCGACCCGGCTCAAGCTGCGCGACGAGACGCTGCTGGGCACCGTCGAGGCACTGACCAGCGGCGAGGCCGATCTCGCGATCGGCGCCGTGCTCGACGCCGACAGCCTCGCCTTCACGGCCACCGGTATCCGCAGCCGGCTGCTGGGCGAGATGCGCTTTGTGTATGCGGTGGCGCCGCACCATCCACTGGCGCGTGCCGCCGAGCCGCTGAGCGACGCCGTGCTGCGCACGCATCGCGCGGTGGCGGCGGCCGACTCCACGCGCGCCGGACCGGGCATGACGGTCAATTTGGTCGGCGGGCAGGACGTGCTGACCGTGCCGACGCTGCGCGCCAAGCTGGCCGCGCAACTGCACGGCCTGGGCGGCGGCTTCCTGCCCGAAGCGATGGCCCGGCCGCACATCGAGGCCGGCCACCTGGTCGAGCGCCGGACCGAGCGCGTGCTGCCGCCAAGGAAGATGCACATCGCCTGGCGCGGTCGCACCGCGGGCGACCCCGGCCGCGCGCTGGCCTGGTGGCTGGAGCGACTCGAGCACGAAGGCACGCGCCGCGCGCTGCTGGAGCGGCATCGCGGGCGCTGAAAGCGGCGTTAGAGTCGGCACAGAGACCGCTCCCGGTGCCTCGCAACCCCGAACCAGAAAGACATTCCATGACCGCACGCTCTCCCGCCGATCGCCACCGAAGCACCGCTGCCGCTGCCGCCCCTGCCGCCACGGACCGGGGCAAGCACTTCGCCGTCATCGGCGCCGGCATGGCGGGTGTCGCCTGTGCCCGGACCCTGGTGCAGGCCGGCCACCGCGTGACGGTGTTCGAGCGCGAGCAGGGGGCGGGCGGGCGCATGGCCAGCGAGCGCACGCCCTTTGGCCGCTTCGACAGCGGCGCGCAGTACTTCACGGTGCGCGATCCGCGCTTCGTGCGGGCGCTGGAGACCGCGCCCACCCTGTGCCGGCCGTGGAGCGCCAATGCCGTGCGCGTGCTCGACACGCGCGGCCGCGTGGCCGAGGCGGCACTGCCGACGCGCGAGTCGCACTGGGTCGCGCTGCCGGGCATGGATGCGCTGGTTGCCCACTGGGCCGCGCCGCTGGGCGACGCGCTCGTGACAGGCACGCAGGTCACTCACATCGAGCCCGACGCCATCGAGCCCAGGCGCTGGCAACTGCGCACCGAGGGCGCGACCGATGCGCCGAGCGTCTACTCCGGCTTCGACGCGGTGCTGCTGGCCGTGCCGCCGGCCGCAGCGCGCCAGCTGCTGGGCGACGGTGCCCTGTCGGCCAAGCTCTCGCGCCAGCTCGCGCCGGTGAGCGTGTGGCCCTGCTGGACACTGATGATCGCCTTCCCGCAGGCGACCCAGCCCACGCTGTCGCACCTCGGTCCGCAGTGGAACGCGGCGCGCAGCACGCACCACCGCGTTGCCTGGCTGGCGCGCGAGTCCTCCAAGCCCGGCCGCGAGACCATCGAGCGCTGGACGCTGCAGGCCAGCCCGGCCTGGTCCGAGGAACACCTGAGCGACGACGCCCCGCGCATCGAGGCCAAGCTGCTGCGCGCCTTCACCGAGATCACCGGCATCTACGCCACGCCCTCGTTCGCGCAGGCACGCTGCTGGCCCGAGGCGCAGACGCAGGCGCCGGCCGGCCGGCCGCACCTTTGGGACGCCAAGAAACGCCTGGGCGCGGCCGGCGACTGGTGCACCGGCCACCGGGTGGAGGACGCTTTTCTCTCGGGCCTGTCCCTGGCCCTCGAGGTGGCCTGACCCCTTGACGCCCACCGGCCGCTTCGCGCCCTCCCCCACGGGAGCGCTGCACGCCGGCTCGCTGGTCGCGGCGCTGGCCAGCTGGCTCGACGTGCGTGCCCGCGGGTCCCGTGCCCGCTGGCTGGTGCGCATCGAGGATGCCGACACCGAACGCTGCCTGCCCGGCATGGGCGAGCGCATCCTGGCGCAGCTCGCCGCCTGCGGCCTGCAACCCGATGCGCCGCCGGCTTGGCAGACGCGGCGCACCGCGCTCTACGAGCGCGCGCTCGAACGGCTCGCGGCCGCCGGGCTGGCCTACCCTTGCGCCTGCTCGCGCCGCGACATCGACCAGGCGCTGGCGCGGCGGGACGACGGGCACCGCCGCCACGGCGAGCGCGTCTATCCCGGAACCTGCCGGGCGGGTCTGCACGGCCGCGCGGCGCGCGCGTGGCGCTTCGCCACCGTGAACTTTGATTCAAATCAAGCTCCAGCGCCCGTCCCGCCTGCGCAGTCAGCTATCGAAACAATAGCAACCAGCCTGTGCTGGACCGACCGCCGCCTGGGGCGCCAGTGCCAGGACGTGGGCCGCGAGGTGGGCGATTTCGTGCTGCGGCGCGCCGACGGCCCCTGGGCCTACCAGCTCGCCGTGGTGGTGGACGATGCCGACCAGGGCATCACCGACGTCGTGCGCGGCGAGGACCTCGCCGACAACACGCCGCGCCAGATCCTGCTGCAGCGCGCGCTCGGCCTGCCGACGCCCAGCTACCTGCACACGCCGCTGGTGCGCGCGGCCGACGGCGAGAAGCTGTCAAAACAAAACGGCGCGACGCCGCTCGACACGTCCACGCCCGACGCGGCGCGCTCGGCCCTGGCGGACGCGGCGCGCATGCTCGACCTGCCGCCCCCCGCGGGCGCGACGCTCGCCGATGCGCTGGCCGGCTGGGTGGAGACGTGGCGCGCTCTCTACAATCCGCGCCCGTGACCCATTTCCCTGCCCGCCCTCCTGAAACCGGCCTCGCCGCGCCGGCGCTTCCGTCCGCAGCCGCACCTGCAACCGCACCCGCTTCTGCTTCTGCTTCTGCTTCTGCGCCCGCACTTTCGTCCGAAACCCCCTCCGCACTGGGCGCTTCGAGCGGCGCGCACCCCACGCCCGACGGGGAACCGGCGCCGCCGCATCCGCTGCACCGTCGCCTCAAGAGCTTCGTCAAGCGCGGCGGCCGCACCACCGAAGGCCAGGCCAAGGCCTACGGGGACTTCGGACCGCGCTTCCTGGTGCCCTACCGCGCCGAAATCCTCGACCTCGACGCTGCTTTCGGCCGCCACGCGCCGACCGTGCTGGAGATCGGCTTCGGCATGGGCGAGGCCACCGCGCACATCGCGACGCTGCGGCCGGCGGACAACTTCCTGTGCTGCGAAGTGCACGAGCCGGGCGTCGGCAAGCTGCTCAAGCGCTGCGGCGAGCAGGGCATCGGCAACATCCGCATCGTGGCGCACGACGCAGTCGATGTGCTCGACCACATGCTCGCGCCCGCGACGCTGGCGGGGGTGCACGTGTTCTTTCCCGATCCGTGGCACAAGACGCGCCACAACAAGCGCAGGCTGATCCAGCCGCCGCTGGTCAGGAAGCTCGCCGAGCGCCTCGCGCCCGGTGGCTACCTGCACTGCGCGACCGACTGGCAGCCCTACGCCGAGCAGATGCTCGACGTGTTGTCGCACGAGCCGCTGCTGCGCAACACGGCCGACGCCGCCAGCGGCGGCTACGCGCCCAAGCCCGCCTACCGGCCGCTGACCAAGTTCGAGAACCGCGGCCTCAAGCTCGGCCACGGTGTCTGGGACCTGGTGTTCGGGCGGGTCTGAGCCATCGACCCGCGGCAGGCTGCTGCCGTGCAGGTCACTGGCACGGCCTGCCCAGCCTTCTCCATAGATCTGATATTTCGTAACTTCTTTGACCGAATGTTGCGTACCATGCGCGCACCGTGATCCGATGTCAAAGGAGTTGCCATGAGCGCTGTGCAGAGACGATGGGTGGTGAAGACGGGGTTGGGCGCCGGCGCGATGCTGGGCCTGGGTTTCGGCGTGGCGCTTGCCGCGCCGCCGGCCGCCGGCCGCGCGGTGGTGCTCGGGCAGTCCGTGCCGTTGACGGGCGCAGCCAGTGAAATCGGCCTGGCGTTCGCGGCGGGTGCCAAGCTTTACGTCGATGCCTACAACAGCCGTCCCGACATTGCGCGGCGACTCGAGTTGCGGCAGCTGGATGACGGCTACGACGCGGCACGCGCAGAGGCCAATGCCAGGAAGCTGCTGGCGGAAGGCGCGGACCTGCTGTTCGGCTTCGTCGGAACGGCCAGCAGCAGCGCCGGAGCCGCCGTCGCCAAGCAGCAGGGGGCGGTCCTGCTGGCGCCTTTTGCGGCCGCCGACTCGCTGCGCGACGGCTCCCATCCGGAGGTCTTTCATGTGCGCCCCAGCATGGCGGACGAGGCATTCAAGATGGTGCAGCACTGCGCCACCATCGGACAGAACCGCATTGCCGTCATGGCCGAGGACGATGCGATGGGCCGTGCCGGGCTGGCGGCGGTGCAGCGTGCCGTGGCGGAACTCAAGCTGCCGCCCCTGGTGGGTACCGCCTTCGTGCCGAGCAACAGCGCCAAGGTGGACGGGGCCGTTCTCCAGCTCAATGCGTTGCAGCCGCAAGCCATCATCCAGGTGTCGTTGTTCAACACCACGGCCAACTTCATCCGCAAGATGCGCCAGGCGGGCTACGCGGGCGCATTCATGAACTTCTCGGTGGTCGGCATCGCGCCGCTGTTCACGGCCCTGGGCAAGGAGATCGGTGGGGTCGTCGTGTCGCAGGTAGTGCCCTCGCCGCGCAATTCGGCGCGGCCCATCGTGCGCGAGTATCTGGCGGCCATCGAGAATTCGGACCAGACGCCGACCTACGAAAGCCTCGAAGGCTTCATCGCCGCCAAGGTGGCGGGCGAGGCGGTGCGCCGCGGCGGCGCCGGCTTTAGTCGCGTCGGCCTGCCGCACATCCTCACCGCGATGAACGGCTACGACGTCGGCGGCATGCGGCTGCAGCCGCAAGCCGGGGTACGCGAGTCCGCCTGGGCGATCGAACTGGTGTCGGTCACGGCGGATGGCCGTCTGGTCCGCTGAAGCCGTCCTGGTCCGCCTTGTCAACCTCTTGACACGTGGGGCGAAGGCAACCGCCTAAAGTCGATGGCTCTCCAGCGCCACCGCCGGTCTGCCCATCCTTTCCCATCCCACTCAGGAGCCTGCCATGAACGCCACCACCCCCCATGAGATCCAGCAACTCGTCTCCCCCGAGGAATGGCAGTTGCGCGTCGACCTGGCGGCCTGCTACCGGCTGGTCGCGCTGTATGGCTGGAGCGACCTGGTCTTCACCCACATCAGCGCGCGCGTGCCGGGCCCCGAGCACCACTTCCTGATCAATCCCTACGGCCTGATGTTCGACGAGATCACGGCGTCCAGCCTGATCAAGGTGGACAAGGACTGCAACAAGGTCATCGACTCGCCCTACCCCGTCAACCCGGCCGGCTTCGTCATCCACAGCGCGGTGCACGAGGCGCGGGACGACGTGCAGTGCGTGCTGCACACCCACACCCGCGCCGGTGTCGCCGTCAGCGCGCAGAAGTGCGGCATCCTGCCCATCAGCCAGCAATCGACCTTCGTGCTGGCCTCGCTGGCCTACCACGGCTACGAAGGCGTGGCCTTCCGCGACGAGGAAAAGCCGGGCCTGCAGGCCGATCTGGGGCGGGCCAACTTCCTGATGCTGCGCAACCACGGCCTGCTGACCTGCGGGCGCAGCGTGGCCGACGCCTTCCTGTCGATGTACACGTTCGAGGCCGCCTGCAAGATCCAGATCGACGCGCAGGCCGGCGGCGGCGAACTCACGCAGGTGCATCCGCAGATCGTCGAGGGCGTCGGCAAGGCGATGAAGGTGCAGACCGGCGGGCTGGGCGGCGCCTTTGTCTGGCCCTCGCTGATCCGCAAGCTCGACCGGACCGACGCCAGCTACAAGCTGTAGGACGCGCCGGCCACTGCTATTTTTTTAATAGCTGCCGGAGACCGTGGCACGGCTGGGCCGGCCGCTTTTCGTTCGGAGAGTTCGAAAAGGCGCGAGCGCCCCTGCTGGGGCCGGCGCGAGAATGCAGCGTTGTTCCCGAAGATGCCCATGCCCGCCTTCTCCCCCGCCCACCACCGCCGCGCCACGCGCTGACCCTGCCATGGAACTGCGGCAGCTGCGCTATTTCGCCAAGGTCTGCGAGCTGCGCAGCATGGGTCGGGCCGCACGCGAACTCGGCTTCGGGACGTCGGCGCTGAGCCAGCAGATCAGCCGGCTGGAGAGCGAGCTCTGCACCCGGCTGCTGCAGCGCAGCTCGACCGGCGTCACCCCGACCGATGCGGGCCTGGCCTTCCTGCAGCAGGCGCAGCTCACCCTGCGCCACGCCGACGAAGCCGTCCGGGCGGCGCAGCAGGCCCGGCTGTCGGGCCATGTGAGCGTCGGCTTGGCGCCGACCACCGGATCGGTGCTTGCCTTGCCCCTGATGGAGGCCATGCGCGAGCGCTACCCCGAGGTACGGCTGCACATGGTCGAGGCGCTGTCGGGTCACCTGGCTGGCATGCTCAACGCGCGGCAACTGGACCTGGCGGTGCTGTTCCAGGCCGACACCGGCCGGCGCTGGAGCGTGGTGCCGCTGCTCGACGAAAAACTGTTCGTGATCGCCGCACCGGGTCTCGCCGGCGCGCTGGCCGGCGCGACGGTGTGGCTGGCCGGGCTGGGTGCGCTGCCGCTGATCCTGCCGAGCGGCTCGCACGGACTGCGCACCACGCTGATGAGCGCCTTCGCGCGCGCCCAGACCACACCGAACATCGTGGCCGAGATCGACGGCCTCGCGATGCTGATGGACGCCGTGCGGGCCGGCCACGGCGCGACGATCCAGCCCGGCGCCGCCACCACCCGCCCGGCCGACGCCGGCCTGATGCGGGCCCGGATCGCCGATCCGGACGTCGGGCGGCGCAGTCTCCTGGCCAGCCTGTCGGACGACGAGCTGTCGCCCGCGGCGCTGGCTGCGCGCGTGGTGCTGGCGGACGTGGCGCGCACCCTGGTGCGCGAAGGCCGCTGGATGGGCGCAACCCTTCACGAAAACTGAACACCCCTTGCCCCCGCCGGCCTTTCGCGGGACCGCCGCTGCTCCTACAGTGCTCTTCCATACGAGGGAGCGTCCGCGCTGTCTCACAGCAAGGAGACGAAGTGGTCGACGTTCTGGTCATTGGCGGGGGCAATGCCGCCCTGTGCGCCGCTCTGATGGCGCGCGAAGCCGGCGCATCGGTGCTGCTGCTGGAGGCTTCGCCGAAGGCATGGCGCGGCGGCAATTCGCAGCACGTGCGCAACCTGCGCTGCATGCACGACGCGCCGCAGGACGTGTTGATCGACACCTATTCCGAAGAAGAATACTGGCAGGACCTGCTCAAGGTGACTGGCGGCCTGACCGACGAGAAGCTGGCCCGCCTGGTGATCCGGGCTTCGTCGGGCTGCCGTGACTGGATGCGTCGCCACGGCGTGCATTTCCAGCCGCCGCTGTCGGGCGCATTGCACGTGGCGCGCACCAACGCGTTCTTCATGGGCGGCGGCAAGGCGCTGGTCAATGCCTACTACCGCAGCGCCGAGCGGCTCGGCGTGCAGGTTCGCTACGAGACCCCGGTCGCGTCGGTCGAGCTCGACGGCGAGCGCTTCGTTGCCGCGCGCACCGAGGCGGGCGAGCGCATCGAGGCGCGAAGCTGCGTGCTCGCCGCGGGCGGCTTCGAGTCCAACCGCGAGTGGCTGCGCGAAGCCTGGGGGCAGAACGAGCGCGGCGAGTGGCCGGCCGACAACTTCCTGATCCGCGGCACGCGCTTCAACCAGGGTGTCTTGCTGAAACACATGATCGAGGCCGGCGCCGATACCATCGGCGACCCCTCCCAGGGCCACATGGTGGCCATCGACGCGCGCGCACCGTTGTACGACGGCGGCATCTGCACCCGCATCGACTGCGTTTCGCTGGGCGTGGTCGTCAACCGCGAGGCCCGGCGCTTCTACGACGAGGGAGAGGATTTCTGGCCCAAGCGCTACGCCATCTGGGGGAGGCTGGTGGCGCAGCAGCCCGGGCAGATTGCCTGGTCGGTCATCGACCAGAAGGCGGTCGGCCGGTTCATGCCGCCGGTGTTCGCCGGCACCCGGGCCGACACGCTGGCCGAGCTGGCGCGAAAGATCGGTCTCGACGAGCCCACCTTCGTGCGCACCGTGCGGGACTACAACGCCGCCTGCCGCGTCGGCCGTTTCGACCACACCACGCTCGACGACTGCCACACCGAGGGCATCGCGCCCGCCAAGACGCACTGGGCACGGCCCGTCGATACGGCCCCGTTCCATGCCTATCCGGTGCGCCCGGGCATCACGTTCACCTATCTGGGCCTGAAGGTCGACGAAACCGCGGCGGTGCGCTTCGGTGGACGGCCGAGCCCCAACCTCTTCGTTGCCGGCGAGATGATGGCCGGCAACGTGCTGGGCAAGGGCTATACCGCCGGGGTCGGCATGAGCATCGGCACGGCCTTCGGGCGCATCGCGGGCACGCAGGCCGCGAAATCGGCGCGTGCCACGGCAGGTGGACAAGCAGAAGTTTCCCCGGAGGTCGCCCTTGCAACAACTTACTGAACTCGTCGCGCGCGCCCAGGCCGATGCCGACGGTGTCGGCACCGCGAATCCGCGCGTGATTCCCATCCGCCCCGTCCTGCCGCTGACCGCCACCGAAGGCGAAGTGGTGCGCATCCTGCAGATCTGCAATGCCTGTCGGTACTGCGAGGGCTTTTGTGCCGTGTTTCCGGCGATGACGCGGCGGCTGGAGTTCGGCAAGGCCGACACCCATTACCTGGCCAACCTGTGCCACAACTGCGGCGCCTGCCTGCATGCCTGCCAGTACGCGCCGCCGCACGAGTTCGCGGTCAACGTGCCGCGGGCGATGGCGCAGGTGCGCCTGCAGACCTACCACGACTACGCCTGGCCGGCGCCGATGGGCGCGCTCTACCGCCGCGCGGGGCTCACGGTCGCGCTGGCGCTGGCGGCGGGGCTGGCGCTGTTCCTGGTGCTCGCGGTGGCGATGTCGGGGTCGCTGCTGCACGAGCCGCTGGCGGGCAACTTCTACGCCATCTTTCCGCACAACTTCCTGGCGCTGACGTTCGGGGCGGTGTTCGCCTTCGTGGTGTTCGCGCTCGGCATGGGTGCGCGCCGCTTCTGGCGCGAGGTGTCGCCCACGCGGGATCATCCGCCGGGCAGCGGTGCGGGGCCTTCCGTGGCCGATGTGCGCAGCGCGGCCGGTGCCGAAGCCGCGCACGATGTGCTGCGGCTGAAATACCTCGACGGCGGCCACGGCGAGGGCTGCAACAACGAGGACGACCGCTTCACGCTCT
This sequence comes from Variovorax sp., assembly GCA_028292835.1. Lineage (GTDB taxonomy): Bacteria > Pseudomonadota > Gammaproteobacteria > Burkholderiales > Burkholderiaceae_C > Variovorax. The sequence goes on along the minus strand of JAQGLP010000447.1, from coordinate 78 downwards.
GGCGCCGGCGCTTCCACCACTTCACCTTCTATGGGTTCCTGCTGTGCTTCGCCTCGACCAGCGTGGCGACGCTCTACC
>JAQGLP010000421.1 GCA_028292835.1 Variovorax sp. | reverse complement strand
GCCTCGTCGCCCAGCCAAGTCACGACGGGCGTGAAGCCGCGCTGGCGCAACTGCGCCGCGGCCTCCAGCCCGTCGCCGCCGTTGTTGCCGGGCCCGCAGGCGATCCAGACCGTGCGTGCGTGCGGCGCGATCGCCATGGCCAGCCGCGCGACCGCAAGGCCGGCACGCCGCATCAAGGTATGCGGGGGCAACGCGGCGGCGGCGGCCTGCTCGATGCGGCGCGTGGCGGCGATGTCGAACAGCGGGGCGACGGTGGCGGGGGTGATGCGCTGCATGGGGCGGCCCGGTTGGGGCGGGCAGGTTCCGGCCTCATTGGACCATCGCCGGTGCTGCCCGGCGAGGGGAGGGGGGCACTCTCCGGACAGGCCGGCGCGCGATGCGCCCCGCAGCGGACCCGCGACGGTTCAGAGGCCGAGCAGCCGCTCGATGCCGAGTCCTTCCAGGTCGACCCCGGCCTCGCGCCCGGCGATCGCATCGGCCACGACGCGCGCGCTGCCGCAGGCCAGCGTCCAGCCGCTGGCGCCGTGCCCCAGGTTGAGCCAGACCCCCGGCACGCCGCTGGCGCCGAGCACCGGTGGGCCGTCGGGCAGCATCGGCCGCGCACCCTTCCACTGCTGCACGCCCGACTGGAGCGTGGCGGCGCCGGGAAACCAGTCCTGCAGCACTTGGTAGAGCGTTTTCAGCGCCGCCGGGTCGAGCCGGTCCGGCACGCCGCCCAGTTCCCCGCCGCCGGCCACGCGTACGCGCCGCCCGAGCCGCGTGATCGCCACCTTGTGGCGCTCGTCCACGACGGCGCTGCGCGGCGCATGGAGCGGCTCGCGGATGTGCACGCTGATCGAGTAGCCATGGACCGGCACCATCGGAACGTGCAGGCCCAGCGGTCGCAGCAGGCGATGCGAATCCAAGCCCGCGCACACCACCACCGCGTCGAACGCGTGGGCGGGCGAGCCGGCCGCAAGCGAGAGCGAACGCGGCGCCGCACGGCTGAGCGGCGCGATGTCGCAGTCGAAATGAAACTGCACGCCCAGGCCCTCGGCCTCGCGCTTGAGCAGCAGCGCGAACTGGCGGCAGTTGGCGACCTCGTCGCGCGGCAGGTGGATGGCGCCCGCCAGCGGCGTCGCGGCGTTGAGCGCCGGTTCGATCTTGCACGCTGCCTCGGCGTCGATTTCGCTGAAGACGGCGCCGGCGGCGCGCAGCAGGTCGAGGCCGGGCTGCGCGTCCTTGCGCTCGCGCGCCGTGCGCAGCAGTACCAGGCAGCCGTCGCTGCGCTCGTAGTCGAGTTCGCGCGCCCCGGTGAGCTGGTGCAGCCGCTCTCGGCTGTAGAGGGCCAGGCGCTGCAGCCGAGAGCGGTTGGCCAGGTGGGTCTCGAGCTTGCAGGCGCGTTGCCAGCGCAGCATCCAGCCGAGCTCGCGTGCCCCGAGCGGCCAGCGCAGCCTGATCGGGCTGGTGCGGCCCAGCAGCGAGCCCAGCACCTTGGCGCGCATGCCGGGCGCAGCCCACGGTGCAACGTGGCCTGGCGCGATCAGGCCCGCGTTGGCGAAGGAGGTTTCCTCGGCGGCCGCACCGCGCCGCTCGAACACGACCACCTCGTGGCCGTCGCAGGCCAGCTCCCAGGCCGTGGTGATGCCGACGATGCCGGCGCCCACAATCGCGATCTTCATGGCTGTCCCGAAGTCAAAAGTGCCGCCGGCGCCCGCTCCGGGGTCGAAGTGTGCTATGTTTTTTGTAGCGCCGTCTCGGCCTGCAGGGCGATCGCCAGCACCGCGTCGTCGCGCAGCGCGGCGTGCCAGATCATGAGGCCCGCGGGCAGTTGCCCGGGCGCGTGGCAGGGAATCGAGATGGCGCAGCCGTCGAGCATGTTGACCACCGAGGGATTGCGCAGCAGCAGCGCGTTGACGCGAAAGAACTCCGCGTCGCGCGCCTCGCCCGGCGCCACGCTCGCGATGGGCGGCGCCGTGATCGGCACGGTGGGCGAGAGCACGGCGTCGAACGGCGCCAGCGCGCCTTCCATGCGGGCGATCCAGTCGCGCCGGGCATGGACCAGGTCGATGTACTCGTGCGCCCGCATGGACGCGCCGCGCAGGATGCGCTGCGCTACGCGCGGGTCGTAGCCGGCGCCGCTGCGCTCGAGCAGCAGGCGGTGCCAGGCGTAGCTCTCGGCGGCGGAAAAGCCGCCGGTGGCGTTGAGCGAGGCGAGGTCGGCCAGCGCCGGCAGCGCGATCTCGTCGATGCGGGCGCCGGCGGCACGCAGCGCGCGCAGGCTGCGTTCGAAGGCGCTGGCGACGGCGGGGTCGAGGTCGTCGAAGAACAGGCCACGCGCCACCGCGAGCCGGTAGTCCGCCAGCGGGGCGCTGCCGGGCGTGACGCGGCGCGCGGCGAGGATCTCGTGCGCCGTCACGGCGTCGCGCACCGAGCGCGTCACGGCGCACACGGTATCGAGCGTGGTCGACAGCGGCAGCGCGCCGTCGCACGGCACGCACCGCGCCGTGCTCTTGAAGCCGACGATGCCGTTGAGCGCGGCCGGGATGCGGATCGAGCCGCCGGTGTCCGAGCCCAGCCCGATGAAGGCCGCGCCGCTCGCCACCGACACCGCCGCGCCCGACGAGGAGCCCCCGGGAATGCGCGGCGTCGCCGTGTCGCAGACGTTGGCCGGCGTGCCGTGATGCGGGTTGACGCCGACGCCCGAGAAGGCGAACTCGCTCATGTTGGTGCGCCCGAGCAGGGCGCCGCCGGCC
>JAQGLP010000387.1 GCA_028292835.1 Variovorax sp. | reverse complement strand
GACGCTCTACCACTACCTGTTCAATCTCCACGCGCCCTATGCGCCGACGAGCCTGCCGGTGCTCCTGGGCACGGCCGGCGGCATCGGGCTGCTGATCGGGCCGCTCGGCCTGCTGTGGATGAGCCTGCGCCGCGATCCGGCGCACGGCGACCAGGCGCAGCGGCCGATGGACCGCGGCTTCATCGCCCTGCTGCTGTCGGCCAGCGTCACCGGCATCGCACTGCTCGCGCTGCGCGACACGCGTTTCATGGCGCTGCTGCTGGCAGTGCATCTGGGCGTGGTGATGGCGCTCTTCCTCACCCTGCCCTACGGCAAGTTCGCGCACGGCATCTTCCGCTCGGCGGCGCTGCTCAAGTACGCGATCGAGAAGCGCCTTCCCAACCGGCTGCAACTCGGCGCCGACTGAACACCAGACTCCAAGGAAAGACAACATGACCCGTCCCGGCGTGCTCCAGATCCCCTCCATGAAGGGCCAATGCTCCGAGGCCGAATGGCAGGCCCGCATCGACCTCGCCGCCTGCTACCGGCTGGTCGACCTCTACGGCCTGTCCGACATGATGGCCAACCACATCTCGTCGCACGTGCCGGGCGAGAAGGGCTCGTTCCTCATCAACCCGTACGGAATGATGTACGAGGAGATCACGGCGTCGAGCCTGATCAAGGTCGATCAGGCCGGAAACATCCTGTCCAAGCCCGACTTCGGGAAGCTGGACTACGGCATCAACAAGGCCGGCTACGTGATCCACAGCGCCGTGCACGCCGCGCGGCCCGAGGTGGCCTGCGTCATCCATACGCACAGCTGGGCCTCGATGGCCGTGTCGTCGCTGCAGTGCGGGCTGTTGCCGCTGACGCAGACGGCCATGCGGTTTCTGAAGATCGGCTACCACGACTACCAGGGCGTGGTGCTCGACACCGAAGAGCAGGCCTCCCTGCTCGCGGACCTCGGGGACAGCGAGGCCGTCATGTTCCGCAATCACGGCGCGCTGGTGGTCGGCCGCAGCGTGGGCGAAGCCTTCAACTGGATGCACCGGCTGGAGCTGGCCTGCCGCGCACAGATCGGCGCCATGGCGTGCAACTCGCCGCTTCAGAGCGTGCCGCAGCACGTGCTGGAGGAAACCTGGAACAACTACCAGCCCGGCACGCGCCGGCCGTACGGCTTGATGGAATGGCCCGCGCTGCTGCGCAAGCTGGACCGGCTGGATCCGGGCTTTCGCGACTGACGCAGCCACGTACCGCCGACTGAATCACAAAAGAGACAAAGCATTCTCATGAAGAAGAGATATCTGTTAGGCGCCATTTCCGCTCTGGCGGCTCTGGCTTGCGCGGTCCCGGCCTGGGCGCAAAATTTTCCGCAAAGGCCGGTCACGCTGGTCGTTCCCTTCGCCCCCGGCGGCAACCTGGACGTCGTGGCCCGAACGCTCGCCCCAGCGCTGGGACGCGCGCTGGGGCAGTCGGTGATCGTCGAGAACCGCGCCGGTGCCGGCGGTGCCATCGGGGTGTCGTACGCCGCTCGCGCCCAGCCGGACGGCTACACGCTGCTGGTCAGCACGCCCAATGCCCTCGTGGTGTTGCCCCTGATGACCAAGACGGCCTATCAGCTCGACAGCTTCCGCCCCATCGGGCTTGCCGCCACCACGCCGCTCGTCATGGTCGTGCAAGGCCAGGGCCACTTCAAGAACGTCGAGGCATTGATGTCGGAGGCAAGGGCCCAACCGGGACGCGTTTCCGTCGGACACGCCGGCCCCGGCACGACGAACCACATCGCCATCCTGCAACTCGAGCAGGTGGCCAAGCTGGACTTGAATGCCGTGCCCTACAAAGGCTCCGCCCCGGCCCTGATGGACCTGATCGGCGGACAGATCGATCTGGTGGTGGACCAGCTCAGCAGTTCGGCAACGCACATTCAGTCCGGCGCACTGCGGGCCGTCGCCGTGATGTCCCGCGAACGCGACCCGGCCCTGCCCGGCGTGCCCACGCTGCGCGAGGCGGGTCTCGCCAACTTCGAGGCGACGACGGCGACCGGGCTCCTCGCGCCCGCAGGCACGCCCCAGGAAATCGTCGACACCCTCAATGCCGCATTGCGCAAGGCCCTGGGCGACGACGCAGTCAAACGCAGCCTGATCGCCGTTGGCAGTCCGGGGCGAGCGTCGTCGTCGCAGGAGTGGCTGGGAATGCTGAAGAAGGAAGAGGCCAACGCCCAGTTGCTGGCCAAGGCCGGCAAATTGAAAGCCGATTGAGCAACTCGCCATGACCCGTCCCTGCCTTCCCGCGCTGAGCGCTTTCAGTCCCGTCGGCTTCGAAGTGCCCCGAGGTGCCTGCGACAGCCACGCTCATGTGTTCGGTCCGTACGATCGCTTTCCGCTTGCCGCCGATCGCAGCTACACGCCGGACGAATACCCCGCCGAGGCGTTCATCGCCCATCTCGATCGGCTGGGCCTGGAGCGCGGCGTGCTGGTCACGGGCAGCGCCAGCGGCCAGGACAACGGCGCGGTGCTCGCGGCGCTGCAGCGCTATCCCGAACGTTTGCGCGGGGTTGCGGTGCCCGCACCCGACACCACCGACGACGAGCTGGACCGCTGGCATGCAGCAGGCATCCGGGGAGTGCGCTTCAATCTGTTCAAGCGCGATGGTCATGCGGTCTACCGCAACGGCGTGGGCATCGAGGTGCTGGAAGCGTTGGCTCCGCGCATCGCCGGCCGGGGCTGGCATGCACAGGTATGGATCCACGCGCCCGACCTGGTCGAACTCGCGCCGCGCCTGCTGCGCTTCGGGCTGCCGCTGGTCATCGACCACATGGGCCGCATGGCGGCGGGCCGCGGTGTCGACGACCCGGGTTTTCGCCAGCTCTGCCGCATGCTTGCCGACGGCACCGCATGGGCCAAGATTTCCGGCGCCGACCGCAACACCGGCACGGGGGCGCCGTGGTCCGACATCGACCCCTTTGCCAACGCCTTGCTGCAGGCCAACGCGGAGCGCGTGGTGTGGGGCACCGACTGGCCGCACATCAACTATTTCGAAGCGCGGGAGATGCCCGACGACGGTGCGCTGCTGAACCTGGTCGCCCGCTGGATGCCGGACGCGGCACAGCGCCGGCGGGTGCTGGTCGACAACCCCGCGAGGCTTTATGGCTTCCCGGCCGTTCCCTTCCCCGAGGCTTGACCGATGGATACCGTCGACTGCGTCGTGATCGGTGCCGGTGTCGTGGGGCTGGCGATCGCCCGCGCGCTGGCCCTGGCCGGCCGGGAGGTCGTCGTCCTCGAAGCCGAGGATGCCTTCGGCACACAGACCAGCGCGCGCAACTCGGAGGTCATTCATGCCGGACTCTCCTACCCGGCGGGCTCGCTGAAGGCCCGCCTCTGCGTTGCGGGAAAGGAGGCGCTTTATGACTACTGCGCGCAGCGCGGTGTGGGCCACCGACGTATCGGCAAGCTGATCGTCGCCGCCGACGAAGGTGATCTTGCGGGGCTGGATCACTACATCGCGCACGGGCGCGCCGCCGGCGTGAACGATCTGCAACTGCTCTCCCGGGCCGAACTCGCCGAACGCGAGCCCGCCGTGTGCGGTGTGGCGGCCGTGTTTTCGCCTTCCACCGGCATCATCGACAGCCACGCGCTCATGCTGGCCTATCTGGGCGATGCGCAGAACGCCGGCGCGACGCTGATCGTCGAAAGCCCGGTGCTCGGCGGCCAAGTCACCGCCGACGGGATCGTGCTTCGCGTCGGCGGCAAGGAACCTTCCGAAGTGCTGTGCCGCACCGTCATCAATGCGGCCGGCCTGCACGCGCACGCCGTGGCGGCCGCCATCGCCGGCATCCCGCGCCAGCGGATTCCGCCGGTGCACTACGCCATCGGCCGCTACTACACGATGACCGGACGGTCGCCTTTCCAGCATCTGGTCTATCCGGTATCGCGCGAGGCCACATTGCGTGTCCACGTCACGCTGGACCTCGCCGGTCAATGCAAGTTCGGTCCGGACCTGCGCTGGATCGACACGGTCGACTATCGGTTCGACGACACGCCGGAGGTGGCCGCCGCCTTCTACGCGGGCATCCGGCGCTACTACCCGGAACTGCGCGACGGCGCCCTCCAGCCCGGCTACACCGGCATCCGTCCACGCTTGGCCGGACCGGACGATCCGCTGCATTCCGGCGCGGCGGATTTCATGATTCAGGACGCGCAGGCGCACGGCGCTCCAGGGCTGGTCCACCTGTTCGGCATCGAGTCGCCCGGCCTCACGGCCTCGCTGGCCATCGGGGCGCATGTCGCGTCGCTCGTGTAGTTCACGAACCAACAAAAGAAGAAAAAGGAGACAGTGCATGACGGAACCCCTTGCGCTTCAGCTCGCCGGCTTCATTGCCGCGACCGACGCCGCTGATCTTCCGGCGCAGGTCTTGACGATGGCGAAGGGCCGCGTTCTCGATGCCTTCGCCACAGCGTTCGCAGCCCGTGCCCTGCCCGTGCCTGCTGTCGCACAAGCGTTTGCCGGCGCCACGCAAGGCGCGGCCACGGTCATCGGCAGCGTGCGGATGCGACCGGCGATCGACGCGGCCTTTGTCAACGCCACGCTGGTCAACGGCTGCACGCACGACGACTTTCTGGCGAAGTCGCATGCCGGCGCCGTCACGGTGCCCGCCGCGCTTGCCCTTGCCGAAGAGGGCGGTGCCTCAGGCGCCTCCCTGCTGGCGGGCATTGTGCTGGGTTACGACGTTGGCGCGCGCGCCTACCTGGGCGGGCCGTCCATGCTGCCGCGCTTTCGCGCTTCGGGCGTGACGGGCGCCATCGGCGCGGCAGCGGCCGCCGCGAAGTTGATGCGACTGCCGGTGGCGCAGGCTGCGAATGCGCTCGGCCTCTCGGCGATGTTCGCCTCGGGCTTCGGCGAGGGTTTCATGTCGGGCACGATGGACGTCAAGCTCAACGTCGGCTGGGCTTGCCGCAGTGGTGTTTCCGCGGCGCAGCTCGCGCGCTGCGGCGCGACGGCATCGCCCACGGCGTTCGAAGGCCGTTCGGGCTTCTTCGAGGCTTTCTCGAACACGGCCGAACACGCCGCCGAGGCGGTGCGCGGACTGGGCGAGCGCTTCCTGATCGAAGACACGGTCTACAAGGAAAGGCCGGTGTGCATCTTCGTGCAGACCCCGGTGCAGCTTGCGCACACGCTGGCGGTCGAGCACCGGCTCGATGCCGCACGCATCGAGCGCGTGGCCATTCGAGCACCGCTCGCCACGCTGACCAACCCCGGCTACCAGAACGTGGCTCCATTCGCCACGCCGCTGCAGGCGCGCATCAGCGTTCGCTTCACGGTCGCGGCCGCACTGTTGGGCAGGCCGGTGGACTCGTACAGCTATTTCGATCACACCGATGACAGCGAAGTCCTCGCACTGGCCGAACGCATCGACCTTCTGCCGCCGGGCGACGACGCCAATGTGTCGATCGAAGTGATTTGCGCGGGCAAGCGCTACGAAATCGCCGGCATGGAGATGGATCACCTCGCGCCGACCCTGGCAAAGACGATTGCCAAGTTTCGCCGGCTGATGGCGGCGCTGCCCGCTGCGCGTGTGCAGCGTCTGCTCGACACGGTGCTCGAACTCGAAAGCCTTCCCGACGTGCGTGTACTGACCGCGCAATTGCGCGATCTGTGAATAGCGAGCGACCCACAGCAATCGAGTGACTACAACCAGGAGCCAATGATGAATTTTCTGACAACCCTTCGTGCCGCCTGTGCTGCGCTGGCCCTGAGCGGACTGGCGCTGGCGCATGCCGCCTACCCCGACCGGCCCATCCGGCTCGTCGTGCCGTTTCCGCCCGGAGGCTCGACCGATGTCGTGGCGCGCATCGTGGCGCTCAAGGCGCAGCAGCTGCTCGGCCAGGCGATCGTCATCGACAACAAGGGCGGTGCCGGTAGCATCCTCGGCAGCGACATCGTTGCCAAGTCGCCGCCGGACGGCTACACGCTGCTGGTCACCCAGACGGCCTTTGCCGTCAACGCCTCGCTCATGAAGAAATTGCCCTACGACACGCTGAAAAGCTTCACGCCGATCGCGCTGATGGCGGATCACCCGGGCGTGGTGGTCGCGCAGTCCGCCAAGCCGTACAGCACCTTTCCGGAGTTCGTGAAGTACGCCAAGGCCCATCCCGGCAAGGTCAACTACTCGTCGGCCGGCAACGGCACTTGGCCGCACCTGTCGATGGCACTGCTTGCAAACGAAGCCGGTCTGGACATGGTTCACGTGGCCTACAAGGGCACCGGTCCGGCCAAGATGGACCTGATCGCCGGCCGTGTGGACGTGAAGATCGAGGCCTACGCCACCACCAGTGAAGTCATCAAGGACGGCAGGCTCAAGGTGCTGGCCGTCACGAGCAAGGCGCGCATGCCCGAACTCCCCAACGTACCGACCGTGGCCGAACTGGGTTACCCCAGCTATGAAACCTCCTATTGGATGGGCATCGCGGGCCCGGCCGGAATGCCCGTCGATGTGGTGGCCCGGCTGGAACGGGCTTTCGTCGAAGCATCGAAGGATCCGGATGTGGTTCGGCAGCTCCTCGAGCAGAGCATCTATCCGCGCGGGCTGCCGGGCAAGGACCTCGCCGCGCTGACCAACGCCGAAATCGAGAAATGGGGCAAGGTCGTGCGCGCCTCGGGGATTCAGGAATGAGCGAAGCCGGCAAGACCACGGTCGCGCCCGGTGTGGAGCTGGCCTGGCGGCTGAACGATTTCACCGACGGCTGGACCGAGCCCGCCACCGTGATGCTGCTGCACGGCATCGCCGAAACCGGAGATGCCTTTCGCACGTGGGTGCCGTCCCTGGCCCGAGACTTTCGCGTGCTGCGGCCCGATCTGCGCGGCTACGGAGGTTCGTCGCCGCTGGCCGAGGGCGCTGCGCTGAGCCGTCCCATGCTGGCCGATGACATCGCCGCGCTCGTCGCCGCACTGCGCCTGCCCCGGGTCCACGTCGTCGGAACCAAACTGGGCGCCCAGGTCGCCCTCGAGCTGGCGCAGCGACAGCCCCCCTGGCTGGCATCGCTGACGCTGGCCGGTGTGCTCATTTCGCCCGGTCATGCGCTCGGAGCCTGGGTCGAGACCTGGATCGACCTGGTGGAGCGGACGGGAGTCGAAGGCTGGGCCCGCAGCACCATGCCGGGACGCATGGGCACGGCCCTGGCCCCGGAAGCGATGGAGTGGTGGGCCGCTTTCATGGGCCAGGCGCCTGCGGCCACGGTCAAGGCCTGTTTCCGGATGCTGCCCGACCTGCACGAGCCCGAGCATCTCGAGCGCATCGCGTGCCCGGTGCTGGTCATCGCCACCGTGCGACCCGCGCCGCCCGGCGAGTTCAACCAGCGCCAGCCCGCGGAAGAAGTCCAGCGCTGGCAGCGGCGCATTCCCCGTTCGGTGCTGCGCAAAATCGAGGCGGATTCATATCACGTGGCGGCCACGCACCCCGACGAATGCGCGGCTCTGGTGCGCGGCTTTATCAAGGAGATCCCGACATGATGGGATGGCGTGGACGCATCGGCTTCCTGGTGCCGCCGGGCAACCCGACGGTCGAACCCGAAATGATGCACTTGGCACCGCGCGGCGTCTCGCTGCACTTCACGCGCATGGTGGCGCACGGAACCACCGGCGTGCACGCCGGGCAGGAAGAACGCAACCGCACGCAGATTGCCCACCTCGACGACAACGCGGCGCTGCTGGCGATGGTCAATCCCGGCGTGATCGTGATGGCGCACACCGCGACCAGCTATACGCTGGGCAAGGAAGGAGAGGCCGCGCTGGTCGCGCGCATCGAGGGACGGCATGGCATCCGCTTTCTCACCGCGTTCGCCACCGTGGTCGAGGCGCTGCGTCACCTCGGCGTGGAGCGCGTCGCCTACGGCACGCCCTACGACGCGGCCACCACGCGCCAAGGCAAGGCGCATCTGGAGTCGCATGGCTTTTCGGTGGTGTCCCACGGCCAGCTGCCCAACGTTTCGAACATCTACGACGAGTCGGAGGAACGCGCCTATGCGCTCGGCCGCCAGGTCGACGTGCCGCAGGCCCAGGCGGTGTTCCTGAGCGGCGTGGGCATGCCCACTGTCGGCGCCATCGATTTCCTGGAACGCGATCTCGGCAAACCCGTTGTTTCGAGCGCATCGGCCATGATGTGGAGCGCGCTTCGCAGCATCGGCGTGCGCGATGCGGTGCCCGGCGCAGGCAGTCTGCTTGCGTCACCGAACTGAACCGAGAACCCACATGGCACTCTTCATCGACGAAGCGGCTGTGCGCCGGCTGCTCTCCATGCCCGACGCTGTCGAGGAGGTTGAGCGCGCCTTCAGCGCCCGCGCCCGGGGCCAGGCCTTCGACATTCCCCGGCGTCGCACGCGCCTGCCGGGCGGGCACCTCCACATCCTGCAGGGCGGCGCACCGGACCTCAATCTGGTGGGCTACAAGGCCTACTACCTCCAGCCCGACAAGTCGCGCACTTCGCTGTTGCACCTGATCAACCGCGAGCAGGGTCACCTGGAGGCGATCATCGAATCCGACGCGCTGAGCCAGATTCGCACCGGCGCTGCGACCGGCGTCGCGGCGCGTGCCCTGGCGCGCAAGGACGCACGGGTGGTGGGCTTGTTCGGTTCCGGAAGGCATGCCGTGACGCAACTCGAAGGCGTGTGCGCGGTGCGCGGCGTACAGGAAGTCAAGGTCTTCGGACGCGACGCTTCGCGGCTGGCTGCTTTTTGCACGGCGATGGAGACGCGCCTGGGCATTCCGGTCCGCCCGTCGCCCTCCCGCGAGGCGACGGTGCGAGGCTCCGACATGGTCATCGCCATGACGCGGGCGAGCGAGCCGGTGTTCGACGGACGCTGGATCGAGCCGGGCCAGTTCATCGCTGCCACCGGCGCCAATGCGCTCGACCGTCGCGAAATCGACCTAGCCACCGTGCGCCGGGCCGATGTACTCGTGGTGGATTCGCGTGAAGTCGCGCAAGGCGAGAGCGGCGACCTGCTGCCGGCTTTCGAGAACGGTCTGCTCTATTGGGAAAACATCGCCGATCTGGGCGAAGTGCTGATCGGGCGCTGGCCGGGCCGCAGCCACGACGAACAGGTGACGCTTTTCGAGTCGCACGGCATGGCCCTGCAGGACATCTATACCGGCGCGCGCGTCCTGACTCTGGCGCGTGCGCAGGGCGTGGGCGTGCTACTGCCCTTCGGCGGCTAGAGAAATACAAAAGGACAAAGGGCAAACGATGCGACCATTTCCATCCCCGCGCCGGCTCCTGGGAAGCGCCATGCTCGCAGCGATCGCAGCCGGCTGGGGCCTCAGTGCCACCGTACAGGCGCAAAGCTACCCGTCGAAGCCCGTACGGGTGGTCGTCGCCTTCACCGCCGGCGGCACCACCGACATCCTGGCGCGCGCGGTGACGCAGCGGCTGTCCGAGAAGCTCAAGCAGCCTTTCGTGATCGACAACAAGCCGGGCGGTGGCGGCAACATCGGGACCGAATTCGTCGTCCGTGCACCACCCGACGGCTATACGCTGATCGTCAACTCCGTGGGACCGATGGCGGTCAACCAGACGCTCTATAAAAACCTGTCCTACGACCCGCTCACCGATCTGGTGCCGGTGGTGCAGATCGCGGATGTGCCCAACGTGCTGGTCGTGAACCCCGAGATGCCGGCGAAGACGCTGGAAGAATTCATCGCCTACGCCAAGGCCCACCCCGGCAAGCTCAGCTATGGTTCGACCGGGGTTGGCACATCCTCGCACCTGTCGAGTTTCATGCTCAGCAAACGCATCGGCGCCGACACCCTCCACATCCCGTACAAGGGCGCCAATGCGCTGACCGACCTGCTGGCCGGCCGCCTCCAGTTCATGTTCGCGACCATCCCCTCGGTGATCTCGCAGATCCAGGCCGGCCGGCTGCGCGCCATCGCCGTCAGCAGCGTCAAGCGCTCGCGCTCGATGCCGGACGTGCCGACCATCGCGGAAAAAGGTTTCCCCGGCTTTGCGGCCGGCTCGTGGTTCGGCTTTTTCGCGCCCAGGGGAACGCCGGCGACGGCGATCGCGCTCCTCAACAGGTCGGTCAACGACACCCTCCCCTCGCTGGAGGCCCAGATGGTCCGCGAAGGCGCGGACCCCGTTGGCGGCACTCCCGAGCAATTCGGGCGGTTCACGCACGAGGAATACGAGAAATGGAAGCTCATCGTGCGCGAATCGGGCGCGACCGCGGAGTGAACGCAGGCGATCGCATGGCGCCGCTGCGCCTCCTGATGTCGACACCGGCGCTGGCGCAGACGGCCGCCGGCATCGCCGCCGCGCTCGACGGCCACC
>JAQGLP010000378.1 GCA_028292835.1 Variovorax sp. | reverse complement strand
CCCTTGCTCTGTTCGCCCTGGAGCTATGTGACCTACCGAGGCAGTTGATCAGGCTGCGCGGCTGGACGGCTGGACGGCTGGACGGCGCAGACCTTACAGCACCACGGGCGCGTCGGGCAGTTCGTTGCGGTTGGCCGCTCCGGCATCGAGCGGATCGCGCGGAAAGTGCGCCACCAGCAGCGCCGAGACTTCCTCCAGCGCCTGCGTCAGCCCGTCCTCGAAGCGGCCCTCGCGGAACGCCGCGGCCATGCGCTGCGTCATGGCGGCCCATTGGGCGTCGTCGACATGCGCGTCGATGCCACGGTCGGCGACGATCTCGATCGCGCGCTCGGCCAGCAGCAGGTAGACCAGCACGCCGTTGTTGTGCGCGGTGTCCCAGACGCGCAGCTTGCCGAACAGCGCGACCGCACGTTCGCGCGCCGTCGCGCCGCGCCAGACGTAGGAGGCGGGCAGGCCGGCTTCGACGCAGATGCGGATCTGGCCGGTATGACATCGCTCGCTGGCGGCCACCCGGCGCGTCAGGCGCTCCAGCAGGTCGGGCGGCAGGGCGCGCCGCACGGCAGCCTCGTCGGTCCAGCGGTGGCGCCACAGGCGCGAGAGGGTGGGCAAGTCGATGGCCATGGCTACCAGTTCCCCGAGGCGCCGCCGCCGCCGAAATTGCCGCCGCCACCGGAGCTGAATCCACCGCCGCCCCCGCCGCCCAAGCCCCCGCCTCCGAAACCTCCGCCCCAGCCGCCCCGGCCGCGCCCGCCGCCCAGCGACGCCAGCGGCATGAAGCCCGAGAACGCGGTCAGCAGCAGCGCGGCCACCGCCGCCAGCGCCGCGAGCGCGATGCTGGAGGTCACGACCATCGCGACGGTGCCGGCGCCCAGCCCGGTAGCCAGCGGCCCCAGCTTGTTGCCCAGCACGGCGCGCGCCAGGCGGCCCAGCACGGCGACGCCGAAGAACAGGAAGATACCGAGCTGTGCCCAGTCGGTGCCCGCACCCCCCCGGGTGGCGCCGCGCCGGGCCTCGCGCCGAACTTCGGGCAGCGGCTCGCCGTTGATGCGCGCCGTGATCTGGTCAAGCGCCGCACCGAGGCCGCCGGCGAAGTCGTTTTGCCGGAAAGCGGGCTTCATCTGCTCGTCGATGATGCGCGCCGCCGCCAGGTCGGGCAGCGCGCCTTCGAGCGTCTTGGCGACCTCGATGCGCATCTGGCGGTCGTCCTTGGCGACGATCACCAGCACGCCGTCGCCAACTTCCCTGCGGCCGATCTTCCAGGCGTTGGCGATGCGGTTGGCGTAGCTGGCGATGTCCTCGGGCGCGGTGGTCGGCACCATCAGCACGACGATCTGCGAGCCCTTCTTCTGCTCGAAAGCGGCCAGCTTGGCCTCGAGCGCCTGGCGCTGCGACGCGTCGAGCGTGCCGGTCTGGTCGATCACGCGCGCGCTCAGCGCCGGCACCGGCTGCTGCGCGTGCGCCGAGCCCAAGCCCGCGAGGGTTGCGGTTGCTATCAAAAAGAGAGCAACCAACACCCGCCGGATATGCGCCAGGACCATTTTTTGCCTTGAATCCGGATTACTTCTTGTTGAAGTCGACCGTCGGCGGCCGCGAGATCTCGGCCTCGTTTTGCACCGTGAAGACCGGCTTGGGCTTGTAGCCGAACACCATGCCGGTCAGGTTGGTCGGGAAGCTGCGCGCGAGCACGTTGTACTGCTGCACGGTCTGGATGTAGCGGTTGCGCGCCACGGTGATGCGGTTCTCGGTGCCTTCGAGTGTCACGCGCAGATCGCGGAACGCCTGGTTGGCCTGCAGCGTCGGGTAGCGCTCCGACACCGCCATCAGGCGCGACAGCGCGCCCGTCAGCTGGCCCTGCGCCTGCTGGAACTTGTCGAAGGCCTCGGGGTTGTTGAGCGTCTCGGGCGTGACCTGGATCGAGGTGGCCCTGGCGCGGGCCTCGACCACCTTGGTCAGCGTGTCCTGCTCGAAGTTGGCCTGGCCTTTGACGCTGGCCACGATGTTGGGCACCAGGTCGGCGCGGCGCTGGTACTGGTTCAGGACTTCGCTCCAGGCCGACTTGCTGGCCTCGTCGAGCTGCTGGAACTGGTTGTAGCCGCAGCCGCTCAGGGTCAGCAGGGCGAGTGTGGTGAAAAGGGCGAGCAGCAGGCGCTTCATGGAGGCGGTCCTTCGGAAGTCGACGAGAGATGGCCGCGAGTGTAAGAGCGGCCGCGGCCCGCTCCGCGCCGCTTGGGCAAAATCGGTCGCCGTCCTACCCCTTCCGCCGTGAACCCCGACACCGCTGCTTTTCCCGAGGCCTACCGCGCGCCCTGCTGGCTGCCGGGCGGCCATCTCCAGACCATCTGGGCCGCGCTCTATGCCCGGCGCGGCCTGGGGGGCCCACCGTGCTACCGGCGCGAACGCTGGGCGACGCCCGACGGCGACTTCATCGATGTCGATTTCGCGGGCGCCCCGCGTGCGGGGGCCGCGCAGCCGCAGCCGCTGCTGGTGCTGTTCCATGGCCTGGAGGGCTCTTCGCGCAGCCACTATGCCGAGACCTTCGCCGAGGTC
>JAQGLP010000363.1 GCA_028292835.1 Variovorax sp. | reverse complement strand
GGCCATCACGAAAGGCACGTCGAGCTGGCGCGCCAGCGTCTGCGCGAGCAGCGTCTTGCCGGAACCGGTGGGGCCGATCAGGAGGATGTTGCTCTTGCTGAGCTCGACATCGTCGGCGCCCTTGTTCATTTCCTTGTGGCGCAGCCGCTTGTAGTGGTTGTAGACCGCCACCGCGAGCATGCGCTTGGCAGGCTCCTGGCCAATGACGTAGTTGTCGAGATTGCCCTTGATTTCGAGCGGCGTCGGCAGGTCGCCCCGGCCCTCGCGCGCTTCGCCCTCGGCTGGCAACTCGTCACGAATGATCTCGTTGCAAAGGTCGATGCACTCGTCGCAGATGAACACCGACGGTCCGGCGATGAGCTTCTTGACCTCGTGCTGGCTCTTGCCGCAGAACGAGCAATAAAGCGTTTTTTCGCTGGAAGTGCCTTTTTTCTCGGCCATGGAACTGCCCTAAAACTGAATTTTCAATGATAACCAAACAAAAACGGCGTTCTCCGTGTGGAAAACGCCGTCGTTGCGCGGGCGCCGCAGGGCACCCGCCAGCTCAGCTGCGCTGCGAGATCACCTGGTCGACCAGGCCATAGTCCTTGGACTCCTGGGCCGTCAGGAAATAGTCGCGCTCGGTGTCGCGCGCGATCTTCTCCAGCGGCTGGCCGGTGCGCTCGGCCAGGATGCGGTTCATCTGCTCTCGCGTCTTGAGGATGTCGCGGGCGTGGATCTCGATGTCGGTCGCCTGTCCGCGCGCGCCGCCCAGCACCTGGTGGATCATGATCTTGGAGTTGGGCAGCGAAAACCGCTTGCCCTTGGCCCCCGCCGCCAGCAGGAAGGCGCCCATGCTGGCCGCGAAGCCGATGCACAGGGTCGACACATCGGGCTTGATGAACTGCATGGTGTCGAAGATCGCCATGCCCGCGCTCACGCTGCCACCCGGGGAATTGATGTAGAACGAAATGTCCTTGTCCGGGTTTTCGCTTTCGAGGAACAGCAGCTGCGCCACCACGAGATTGGCGGTCTGATCGTTGACCTCGCCGACCAGGAAGATCACGCGCTCCTTCAGCAGGCGCGAATAGATGTCGTAGGACCGCTCGCCGCGGCCCGACTGCTCGATGACCATCGGAACCATGCCGAGGCCCTGAATTTCTTGTGCGCTCATATGTGCTTTCCAAAGAAAGATACTGTACCCAAACGAAATGGGGCTCGTGCCTGGAAGCACAAGCCCCACCCCTGCGGAAGCCGCCGGCTCAGCCCTGCTGCGCCATCAGTTCGTCGAACGAGACGGATTTTTCGCTGACCTTGGCCTTGCCCAGCACGAAATCGGTCACGTTGTTTTCGAGGACGACGGCTTCGACTTCGGCCAGGCGGGCGTTGTCGCTGAAGTACCAGCGCACCACGTCGGCCGGCTTCTCGTAGCTGGCGGCCAGCTCGTCGATGTGTGCCTTGAGCTGCTCGGGCCTGGCCTGCAGGTTGTTGGCACGCACCAGCTCGGCCACCACCAGGCCCAGGCGCACGCGGCGCTCGGCCTGCGGGCGGAACACCTCCTCGGGGATCGGCGCCTTGTCGGCGTCCTTGATGCCGCGCTGCTTCAGGTCGGCGCGGGCGCCCTCGACCATGCGCTCGACCTCCGACTGCACGCTGGAGTTGGGCAGGTCGAGTTCGGCGTTGGCCACCAGCGCGTCCATCACGGCGGTCTTGTTGCGCGCCAGCAGGCGGAACTTCACCTCGCGCTCGAGGTTGCGCTTGATGTCGGCGCGCAGGCCCTCGACCGTGGCGTCGGCGATGCCGAGCGACTTGGCGAGCTGCCCGTCGACTTCCGGCAGGTGCGTGGCTTCGATCTTCTTGACCGTCACGAGGAAATCGGCCTGCTTGCCAGCCACGTCCTTGCCGTGGTATTCGGCCGGGAACGACAGCGGGAAGGTGCGGCTGTCGCCGCTCTTCAGGCCGCGCACGGCGTCCTCGAACTCCTTGAGCATCTGGCCTTCGCCGACGATGAACTGGAAGTCCTCGGCCTTGCCGCCCTGGAAGGGTTCGCCGTCGATCTTGCCTTCGAAGTCGACCGTCACGCGGTCGCCGTCCTGGGCGGCTGCGTCCTGCGCACGCTGCGCGAAGGTGCGGCGCTGCTTGCGCAGGATGTCGAGCGTCTTGTCGATCGCGTCGTCGCCCACCTCGGCCGTCAGTTTCTCGATTTCGGCGGCCGACAGGTCGTTGATCTTGACCTCGGGGAACACCTCGAACACCGCGTCGAAGGCCAGTTCGCCCTCGGGCGCCTCTTCCTTCTCGGTGATGCGCGGCTGGCCGGCGACGCGCAGCTTGGCTTCGTTGGCCGCCTGCGCGAAGGCCTGGCCGACCTTGTCGTTCATGACCTCGTAGTGCACCGAGTAGCCGTAGCGCTGGGTCACCACGTTCATCGGCACCTTGCCGGGACGAAAGCCATCCATCTTGACGGTGCGGGCCAGCTTCTTGAGGCGCGAATCGACTTCGGACTGGATGGTGCCGACGGGCAAGGTCAGCGTGATCTTGCGCTCGAGCTTGTCGAGGGTTTCAACGTTCACGGTCATAAGGGGTTCCAGAAAGAGTGAGATAGGGAGCTGGTGCGCGAGCCGGACCCGGCGAGTCTTTTCAGATCAGGCACTTGGAATCGTGGCGGAGGATCGGCGCAAACTTGATCGACGGCCCGATGGCAGCTTGGGATTTTAGCGCCCGCCCGCGACCTTCCTTGCAGGCGCATGGACCGGACGGGCTCGACCTGCGAGACTCATTGGGCATTCTTTGTGGACATTCGCCCGCCGCCGGCCAAGGACACATGCCAACCAGAAACCACTCGAAAAATGAGGGCCGACCTGTCCGACATCGCCGCTCGACGGATGGCTTCCCTAGGAACACGGGAATGAGTCGCATCGCATCGGCTGCACTGGGGCTGCGCCTGAGCCTGCAGCGGATCTTCCGCGTCGCCGACTGGCAGACCGCGCTGCTGTGGTCCATCGTCACGGGCGTGTTGGGTGCACTGGCGACGGAATTGTTCCGCAGCGCGCTCCACAGGCTCGACGGGCTGGTGCTCGGCAGCAGCGGCGGTCTCGTGGACATCGCCCGCACGCTGCCGTGGTGGGCGCGCGTCGCCGTCCCGACGGTGGGTGGAGGAATCGCCGGCCTCCTGCTGGTGCTGGCCCGACGAGCGACGGTGCGCAAGGCGACCTCCGACTACATGGAGGCCGTGGTGCTGGGGGATGGCCGCATGCCCGTGGCGCAGACGCTGGCACGCAGCGCCTCGTCGCTCGTCAGCATCGCCAGCGGCGGCTCCATTGGCCGCGAAGGCTCCATGGTGCAGCTCGCGGCGCTGTGTGCCTCGCTGCTCGGGCAAGCCTTCCGCTTCCCCGCCGAGCGGCTGCGCCTGCTGGTGGCCTGCGGTGCCGCGGCCGGCCTGACCGCGGCCTACAACGCGCCCATCGCCGGCGCCTTTTTCGTAGCCGAGATCGTGCTCGGCTCCATCGCCATGGAAAGCGTGGGGCCGATCATGGTGGCGTCGGTGGTCGCCAACATCACGATGCGCGAGTTCCCGGACTACCAGCCGCCCTACGCCATGCCCACCTTTCCGGTGATCTATGGCGCGGAAGTGCTGCTGTTCGCCTTGCTGGGCGTGCTGCTCGGCGGTGCCGCGGCGCTGTTCCTGCGGGGCCTGGGCACCAGCCGGCGATTTTTCGGGGGCATGCCTCTGGCGCTGCCCTGGCGGCTGGCGCTGGGGGGCCTGGTAGTGGGACTGATCTCGGTGCGGCTGCCCGAGGTCTGGGGCAACGGCTACAGCGTGGTCAATTCGGTACTGCACACGTCCTGGCCCTGGACGCTGCTGGCGCTGGTGCTGGTGGCAAAAGCGGTCGCCACCCTGGCCACGGCCGGCTCCGGTGCGGTGGGCGGGGTGTTTACGCCAGCGCTCTTCTTCGGCTGCATGATCGGCGGCCTGTTCGGCCAGACGGCGCATGCGATGTGGCCGCAGGCGACCTCCGCGCCCTTTGCCTACGCCATCGTCGGCATGGGCGCCTTCCTGGCCGGCGCCACGCAGGCGCCGCTGATGGCGATCCTGATGATCTTCGAGATGACGCTGAGCTACCAGGTCATGCTGCCGCTCATGGCCAGCAGCGTCATCGCCTACTTCGTGACGCGTTCGACCAACGCGGGGTCGATGTACGAGATCACCGTGCACCGGCGCGAGCGGCACCACGAGCGGCTGCGCCTGCGCACGCTGCACATGCGCGACCTGGTGCAGCCCGCCGAAACCGTGGTCGGGCCCGACACCGGCCTGCCAGAGATGAGCCGGCTCTTCCTGCAACATCCCGTCAAGTACCTGTACGTGGTCGATGCGCAGTCGCTGTTCCTGGGCGTGGTTCCTCTCAAGGCCCTGAACGCCGCCGCCGGTGTGCCGGGCCTGCTGCAAAAGCGGGCGGCGGACCTGCTGGTGCAGGAAGTCGTACCCATCACTTCGGACATGAACCTGGGCCAAGCCCTGCAGCGCTTCCTGGAGCATCGCGGCGAGCGCCTGCCGGTGATCGAAAGCATCAAGCGGCCGGTGCTGCTCGGCGTCGTCGCCAAGAGCGCGTTGCTGGCGACCTATGTGCGGCTGAGCGATTAGGCCCGACTCCGCCGAACGCCGGAAAACTCGCTGCGCCGGAAAAAGCCCGGGATTTGGGAATATTCGCCCGCCCCGGACGGGGCTCTGTAATTCACTGGAGTGGTGCGCGGGGCCGGACTCGAACCGGCACGTTCTTGCGAACGTCAGGACCTAAACCTGGTGCGTCTACCAATTTCGCCACCCGCGCCGTTCCAGTTTTTTCAGGTGAGTACCGCGACGGGCCTGCCGGCCAGCCCGGCCATTGATGCGAACGGCCCTGAATCGGGGCCGCTCGCTCGAAATCGGTCAATCGCGTATTTTATGCGCGAACCGGATGTGCTTTTCGCAGGCTCAGGCCGCAGCGACGGTCGCCGGCGCGGGCTCGCGCCGCACGCGAAACCACGCCGCGTACATGGCCGGCAGCGCCAGCAGCGTGAGCACGGTCGCCACGATCAGCCCGCCCATGATGGCAACAGCCATCGGCCCCCAGAACACGCTGCGCGACAGCGGAATCATCGCCAGCACGGCCGCCGCCGCGGTCAGCACGATCGGGCGCAGCCGCCGCACCGCCGACTCGACGATCGCGTCCCAGGCCGGCACGCCGGCAGCGCGGTCGCTCTCGATCTGGTCGATCAGGATGACCGAGTTGCGCTGGATCATGCCCATCAGCGCGATCACGCCGAGCAGCGCGACGAAGCCGAAGGGCCGGTCGAGCACCAGCAGCGCGCCCGCCACGCCGGCGATGCCGAGCGGCCCGGTGATGAAGACCAGAAGCGACCGGCTGAAGCTGTGCAACTGCAGCATCAGGAGCGTGAAGACCAGGAACAGCATGATCGGCACGCCCGCGACGATCGAGGCGGAGCCCTTGCTGCTTTCCTCCACCGCGCCCGCCACCTCGATGCGGTAGGCGCCCTGCCCGGCGGCGCGCCATTTCGCCTCCAGCGCGCGCAGCTGCGGCAGCAGCTGCTCGGTCACGGTCGCGCCCTGCAGGCCTTCGACGATGTCGCCCTGCACGGTGATGGCGTAGTCGCGGTTCTCGCGCCACATCACGCCCGGCTCCCAGGTGAACACCGGTTTGGCGATCTGCGCGAGCGGAATCGAGCGGCCCGAGGCGGTCGGCAGGTAGGCGCTGCCGATGTCGGAGATCGCGCCGCGCTCGTCGGGGGTCTGGCGCAGCACGATGTCGATCAGGCGGTCACCCTCGCGGTATTGGCCGACCGTGGTGCCGCTGAACATGGTGCGCGCGGCCTGCGCGATGGCCTGGCTGGTCACGCCCAGAGCGCGCGCCTTGGCCTGGTCGACGTCGAGGCGGATCACCTTGACCGACTCGTTCCAGTTGTCGTTGATGCCGCGCATGTTGGGGTTGTCGTGCAGGGCCGCCTTGACCTCGTCGGCGCGCAGGCGCAGTTGCGCCGGGTCGGTGCCGATCACGCGGAACTGCACCGGGTACGCCACCGGCGGGCCGTTGGGCAGCAGCTTGGTGCGCCCCCGCACCTCCGGGAACTCCTGCGCCAGGATGACCGGCAGGCGCAGGCGGAGGCGCTCGCGCTGCGTCAGGTCCTTGGCCAGCACGATCAGCTGCGACACGTTGCTCTGCGGGAACACCTGGTCCAGCGGCAGGTAGAAGCGCGGCACGCCCGAACCGATCCAGCTGCTGACCGTGGTCACGCCCGGCTCCTGGAGAAAGCGCTGCTCGACCCGCCGGGTCACCTCGTCGTTGGCCGCGAACGAAGTGCCCTCGGGCGACCACAGCTCCACCAGGATCTCCGGGCGGCTCGAATCCGGAAAGAACTGCTGCTGCACCTGGCCCATGCCGACGATG
>JAQGLP010000339.1 GCA_028292835.1 Variovorax sp. | reverse complement strand
CGCCCGCGTGAGCCGCGCGGTGTGCTGGCCGCGGTCGCCGAGCGTGGCGCCCATCTCGCCGCTTGCCATGTCTTTTATGGCCAGCACCGCAGGCAGGACAAGGGCAGAGCGGTCAAAAGCCTTGAGTTTTTCGAGCGCCTCGTCGAGCGACGCGGACTGCCAGAAGGCCGCGACGCTGCGCAGCACGTCGCGCGTGCCCGAGCGCAGCAGCCAGCCCTTCCAGACGATCACCACCCAGCTGCCCACCGACATCGCGAGCAGCAGCGCCGCCACGCCGCGGCTGACGGCGTCGCCTTGCGTCAGCAGGCCCAGGACCGTCATGGGCCGGCCTGCCTAGCGCAGGCCGAGCACGTCGGCCATGTCGAAGAGGCCCGCCTGCTGCCCGGCCAGGAAGCGCACCGCACGCAGGCTGCCCTGGGCATAGGTGACGCGGCTGGACGACTTGTGGCTGATCTCGATGCGCTCGCCGGTGCCGGCGAACAGCACCGTGTGGTCGCCCACGATGTCGCCGCCGCGGATGGTGGCGAAGCCGATCGACGAAGGGTCGCGCTCGCCGGTCACGCCCTCGCGCGCGTAGACGGCGCACTCCTTCAGGTCGCGGCCCAGCGCCTGGGCAATCACCTCGCCCATCTGGAGCGCGGTGCCCGAGGGCGCATCGACCTTGTGGCGGTGGTGCGCCTCGACGATCTCGATGTCGTAGCCGGTCGAGAGCGCGTGCGCGGCCATCTCCAGCAGCTTGAGCGTGACGTTGACGCCGACACTCATGTTGGGCGCCATCACGATCGCGATGTCGCGCGCGAACTCGGCGATCTGCGCCTTCTGGGACTCGCTGAAACCGGTGGTGCCGACGACCGCCTGCACACCCATGTCGCGGCACACGGCCAGGTGCGCCAGCGTGCCTTCGGGCCGGGTGAAGTCGATCAGCACCTGCGCGTCCTGCAGCCCGGCGCGCAGGTCGGACACGATCGGCACGCCGCTGGCCAGGCCCAGGAAGGCCGCCGCGTCCAAGCCGATGGAGGGACCGCCCGCGACGTCGAGCGCGCCGGCCAGCCGGCAGTCGTCGGCCGAGCGGATCGCCTCGATCAGCATGCGGCCCATGCGCCCGGAGGCGCCGGCCACTGCGATGCGGCGCAGCGCGCTCGCGTGGGACACATCGGCGGGGGAAACGGAAGGGTCGGTCACACGCATGCGCTTTTCAGGAGGTCAGATCAGGAAAATAGAACCCGCCGGCAGGCGCCGCTGGGGCAAACAAGGCCTCAGCGGCTGCTCTCCAGCGGAGGGTAGCTCGCCGGCAGCGGCGGCAGGGGCGCCGCCGTGTCCTCCGGGGCTTTCTTGCCGCGGTCGGCCTGGGTGTTCTTGAGCTCTGCTTCCGACAGTTCGAGCTGGGGCACCTTGCCCGTGCGCTTCTTGGTGTCGAGCGTGGCGACGAACGCCTCCTCGCTCGGCATCTCGTCGCCCTCGAAGCGATCGAGCGCATCGTCCTTGAAGTAGAGGGCCAGGTGGCGGCGCTGCGGCTCGACGCCCTGGCGCCGGATCGTGAACACGTAGTCCCAGCGGTCGCTGTGGAACACGTCGGTCAGGAGCGAGGTGCCCAGGATCTCGCGCACCTGCTGGCGCGACATGCCGGGCTTGAGCGCGGCGACCTGTTCCTTCGAGACGAAGTTGCCCTGCACCACCTCGACCCTGTAGGGCGTCACGGCGTAGAGCGCGTCGCGCGTGCGGTCGCTGAAGCTGCTGCAGGCGCCAAGACCGAGGCCGGCGAGCGCCAGCAGCAGCGGTCCCGGGCGGCGAAAAAGGGTGACGGGCATGGGGGCGAACGGTAGCGATATGATCAAATCATTGTAGCGGCTGGCCTTTGTCCGCCCGGTTCGCGGCGCCTTGCGTCGCGCCAAGGAGGTGCCATGGGCAATATCAACGAACTCAAGAACACGGGCCTCAAGGCCACGCTGCCGCGCCTGAAGATCCTGGAGATCTTCCAGACCGGCGCCCAGCGCCACATGACGGCCGAGGACGTGTTCCGCGTGCTGCTCAACGACCATTCCGACATCGGCCTGGCCACCGTCTACCGCGTGCTGGCGCAGTTCGAGCAGGCCGGCATCCTGGAGCGCAGCCATTTCGAGAGCGGCAAGGCGGTCTACGAACTCAACGAGGGCAAGCACCACGACCACCTGATCTGCACCTCCTGCGGCCGGGACGAGGAGTTCTACGACGCCGAGATCGAGCGCCGCCAGCAGCTGGTCTCCAGCGACAAGGGCTGGATCCTGCAGGACCACGCGATGTCGCTCTACGGCCTGTGCGGCAACTGCGTCGGCAAGCGCTGAGCGGCGCGGCGCCGTCCGGGCCTCAATGCTCGCCCGTGTTTTCCATCGCCTTCTGGTGGCGCGCGACGAATTCGGCATAGGTGTCGATGCCGCGCAGCTGCAGGATGCTGTTGCGCACGGCGGCCTCCACCAGCACCGCGATGTTGCGCCCCGCCACCACCTGGATGATGACCTTGCGGATGGGCACGCCCAGCACGTCCTGCGTGATCGGCTCGGCCGGCAGCCGCTCGTAGTCGCGCTCGAAGCTGTCGCGCCGCACCAGGTGCACGATCAGCTTGAGGCGCATCTTCCGGCGCACCGCGATCTCGCCGAAGATGGCGCGGATGTCGAGCAGGCCGATGCCGCGCACCTCCAGCAGATTTTGCAGCAGCTCGGGGCAGCGCCCCTCGATGGTCGCCTGGTTGATGCGAAACAGGTCGACCGCGTCGTCGGCCACCAGGCCGTTGCCGCGCGAGATCAGCTCCAGCCCGAGCTCGCTCTTGCCCAGGCCGGATTCGCCGGTGATCATGACGCCCATGCCCAGGATGTCCATGAACACGCCGTGCATCGAGGTGCGTTCGGCGAAATGCTTGGACAGGTAGACGCGCAGC
>JAQGLP010000124.1 GCA_028292835.1 Variovorax sp. | reverse complement strand
AGCTCGGCGCGCTGCACCTGGCGCAGCAGGCTGGCGCGCGCGCCGACCGCGCGCATCACGGCGAACTCGCGCGCGCGCTCCTCGCGCGTGGCGGTGACGGCGGCGAACAGCACCACCCGGCCGGCCGCCAGCGTGAAGCCGAACAGGAACTCGACCGCGCGGATCACCTGGTCGAGCACGCGCTGGATCTGCGCCAGGGTGGCGCTCATGTCGATGTTGGTGATGTTGGGAAAGGCGCGCACCAGCGCGTTGTCGAAGCCCTTGACCGGGGGCGCGCGAAAGGCGCCCATGTAGGTCGCCGGCACGTCGTCCAGGTGCGCCACGGTGTACATCACGAAGAAGTTGGCGTGCATCGAGCCCCAGTCCACCTTGCGCAGCGAGGTGATGCGCCCCTCGCTCGGGATGCCACCGATGTCGAAGCGCAGGCGGTCGCCCAGCTTCAGGCCGAGCGTCTGCGCCAGGCCCTCCTCCACGCTGAGCTCGCCCGGCGCTTCGGGCTTCCAGGCGCCGGCGGTGATGGCGTTGTGCGGCGGCGCGGCGGCGGCGTTGCTGAGGTTGAACTCGCGGTCCACCAGCCGCTTGGCGCGGTCCTCGGGATAGTCATCGGGCGACACGGGCTTGCCGTTGATGGCGACCAGCCGGCCGCGGATCATGGGGTACCAGTCGAACTGGCGCACGCCGCCGTCGCGCAGCGTCTTCTGGAAGGCGTCGCTCTGCTCGGGCATGACATTGATGACGAAGCGGTTGGGCGCATCGGGCGGCGTGGCGGCGCGCCAGCTCGCCACCAGGTCGGTGCGCAGGAGCACCAGCAGCACCAGCGCCAGCAGGCCGACGGCGAGCGCGCTGACCTGCACCACGGCGTAGGCCGGGCGCGCCGAGACCTGGCGCGTGGCCAGCACCAGCCAGCGCGGCGCGGTCGCCTCGTTGACGCAGCGGCGCAGCACCTTCACGGCCAGCCAGCCGAGCCCCGCGAACACGGCGACCGCTCCCGCGAAACCGCCGACCGCGATCAGGCCGAGCTTCAGGTCGCTGCTGGCCGCGAGCAGCAGGGCGGCAAAGCCCAGCACGCCGACCCCCAGCACCGCCAGCGACGCCGGCTTCAGCCCGCCGACATCGCGGCGGATCACCCGCAGCGGCGGCACCTTGGCCAGCTGCAGCACCGGCGGCAGGCCGAAGGCGAACAGCAGCGTCAGCCCCATGCCCAGTCCGAAGGCCACCGGCCAGAAGGTCGGCGCCGGCAGCGCGGCCTCGACCAGTCCGGCCAGCAGCACGACGAAGCCATAGTGCACGGCAAACCCGACCGCCACGCCCAGCGCGCTGGCCCCCAGCCCGATCACGGCGAACTCGAAGCCGTAGGCCAGCGCGATGGTGCGCTGGCTCTGGCCGAGCACGCGCAGCATGGCGCAGTCGTCCAGGTGGCTGGCAGCGAAGCCGCGCGCCGCCAGCGCCACCGCGACGGCCGACAGCAGCGCCGCCAGCAGTGCGATCAGGTTCAGGAATTTCTCCGCGCGGTCGAGCGTCTGGCGCATTTCGGGGCGCCCGCTCTCGAACGACTCGAGCCGCGCGCCGCGCAGTTCGCCCTTCTTGATCTGCGCTTCGACGGCATCGCTGAACTGCCGGACCGCGCGCGGCTCGCCGGCGACGGCGAAGCGGTAGCTCACGCGGCTGGCCGGCTGCACCAGCCCGGTGGCGGGCACATCGGCCTGGTTGAGCATCACGCGCGGCGCGAAGCTCATGAAGCCGGTGCCGCGGTCGGGCTCCAGTGCGATCACGCGCCCGATACGCAGGCTCGCATCGCCCAGCAGCAACGCATCGCCGACCTTGAGCCCGAGCGACTCCAGCAGCGCGCCATCGACCCAGGCCTCGCCCCGGGCCGGCACGTCGCGCGTCGGCTGGCCGGGGCCCCCGGCCTCGCTGGCCACCTGCAGGCTGCCGCGCAGCGGATAACCCGGCGCCACGGCCTTGAGCGCCACCAGCTTGGCGGCGCCGCCCTGCGCATCGCTGGCGCGCGCCATGGTCGGAAAGCCGTAGGTGACAGCCGCCTGCAGGCCAAGCGCACGGGCGCGTTCGACCAGTGAAGGCGGCGTCGGGTTGTCGCTCGCCACCACCGCGTCGCCGCCGAGCAGTTGCCGCGCATCGCGCTGCAGGCCGCCCTGGAGCCGGTCGGCGAAGAACCCGACGGCGGTGAGCGCCGCCACGGCCAGCATCACGGCCACGATCAGCAGGCGGAGCTCCCCGGCGCGCAGGTCGCGCCGCAGGGTGCGCCAGCCGAGGCGGAGAAAGGAAGCGTTCATATGCGGCGCACGATAGCGGATGTGCGCCAGGCGGGCGCAGCGCATGGGCTTGGCGGGCAAAGGCCGCCAACAGCGGCGCAGAGGCAACGCAGAGGTGGCGTGCCTCCGGGTTACGGATCAGAACCGGCTCTTGACCTTTTCCCGCATGGCCTGACAGCTATTCTTTCGATAGCAAGGGAAAGCCCGCACCCGCCGCATAGAGCACTCCGCGCGGGGCCCGGCACAGGCCCCACAACCGCAGGCCGGCGAGTTCGGCGACACGCACCCCCAGCGCCGTGGGCGCCGAGATGGTCGCCAGCGCGGCCACGCCGAGGCGGGCGCACTTGCGCACCAGTTCATGGCTAGCACGGCTCGACATCACGGCGAAGCCGGGCTCGTCGAGCCGGCCCGCGTGGGCCAGGCGGCCGAGCAGCTTGTCGAGCGCGTTGTGGCGGCCGACGTCTTCCAGCACGTCGGTCAGGCCGCCGTCGAGCGTGGCCCAGCCCGCCGCGTGCAGGGCGCCGGCCTGGGCGTTCAGGGTCTGGCGCGGGGACAGCGCAGCGAAGGCGCTCAGCACGGTGGCGAGGTCGACCCGTCCGGTCCAGCCGCGAGGAGGCAGGGGCAGCGGCGCCAGGTCGAGCGCGGCGAAGCTCTCGACCCCGCACACGCCGCAGCCGGTGCGCCCTGCCAGACTGCGACGCCGGCCCTTCAGGCGCTCGAAGCTGCGCGTGGAGATGTCCAGGTGCACCTCGATGGCATGCAGCCCCT
>JAQGLP010000315.1 GCA_028292835.1 Variovorax sp. | reverse complement strand
CGCGGGGCCCGCGCGCCGCCGGGCCCCGCGGGCGCTGCTGTTTTGATAGCATGCCGCGTACGTCCCGCGTGCGCCGTGGCCGCAATCCACCGGCCTTTTCAGGGCCCTGCATGCACGGTGCGACGGGCCCACCTTCAGACGATGGATCCCAGGATGCAGTGCCAGCTCCCTTTCGACGAAACCCCCGCCGGCGAGGACCTGATCGGTGTCTTCGAGCGCTGGCTGGCCGACATGCAGGACGCGGGCGCGCTGCGGTACGTGTCGTCGGCCGAGGTGTATCGCGATATGTGGGGCAGCTTCGCCGCGTGGTGCGCCACGCAGCGCCCGCCCGTCACGCTCGCCTCGCTCGACGCGCGCGACCTGGCGTCGTTCCAGGCGGCGCGCTTCGGCATGAAGGCGTCGGATCTCTCGCTCACGCCGCGCCATGCCCGGCGCCTGCTCGGGCTCATCGACCGGGTGCTGCGCCACCACGCCGCCGAAACCGGCTGCGAGCCCAACACGGCCGCGATGGACGCCATCGCCGCGCAACCCAAGGTGCGCTACGCCAACGCGGCGGAGGCCGACCCGCTGCCGGCCTACCTGTCCACGGCGCAGGCTGCGCGGCTGATCACCTACCTGAGCCGCGCCCGGCCTCGCCTGGGGGCCGACGGCGAGCCGATGAACTGGCAGGGCTTGCGCAACCGCGTCGCCGTGGCGCTGCAGCTCGGCGCGGGCCTCTCGCCGGGCGACGTGCGCGCGCTCCCGCTCGCCGCGCCCACGTCGGAAGGCGGGCGCGTCGCCGGCCGACCGTGGAAGCTCGCCGTGCCCGGCGACGGCAACTCGCCGGCGCGCGAGACGCCGATCGCGCCGTGGGCCGGCGAGCTGCTGCAGTACTGGCTGCAGGTGCGCGCCACGAGCGGCATCGGCGGCGACTGGCTGTTCCCCTCGACGCGCAGCGGCAAGCCCTGGGGCAAGGTCGCGCAGTACCTGGCCGCCAAGCAGGTGCTGCACGACGCCGGCATCGAGGAGGAGGGCGGCGGCTCGTTCCGGCTGCGCCACACCTTTGCCCTGCGCCAGCTGCGCCGCGGCGCGCCACCCGAGCAGGTGGCGCGCTGGCTGGGCGTGGACCTGCACCTCATCGGCCGCTACCGGCGGGTGCTGCCGGAGCCCGCGGAGGTGGTGTAGGAGCGCGGCGGGGCTCAGACGCCCATGCGCAGCCGCCGCGCCGCCTCCTCGGCGCGGGCGTCGTCCACCTGGCGCAGCACGCCCCGGACGTCGACCGGGGCGCTGGCGTGCTCGAAGCGGCCCGTGAGCACGGTGTCGGGGTGCAGCGCGCCGCGCTGGTACAGGTCCCAGATCTCGTGGCCGTGGTCGGTGGCCAGCAGCTCGGGCGCGAAGCGGCCGAAGAAGCCGCGCAGGTTGTCCACGTCGCGCCGCAGCATGCGCGCGGCGTGGTTGTTGCCGGCGGCGTCGATGGCCTGCGGCAGGTCGATGATGACCGGGCCGGGCCGGCCGTCGTTCACGCCCAGCAGGATGTTGAATTCCGACAGATCGCCGTGCACCACGCCGGCGCACAGCATGCGCACCACCTCGACCAGCAGGGCGGCGTGGTGGCGGCGCGCGTCTTCCGCTGAAAACGCCACGTCGTTGAGCCGCGGCGCGGCGTCGCCGTGCAGGTCGGTGACCAGCTCCATCAGCAGCACGCCGTCGTGGAAGTTGTAGGGCGTGGGCACGCGCACGCCGGCGGCGGCCAGCCGGTAGAGCGCATCGACCTCGGCGCTCTGCCACGCCGCCTCGGTCGCCTGGCGGCCGAAGCGCGTGCCCTTGGCCATGGCGCGGGCCTGGCGCGTGTTCTTGACCCTGCGGTTCTCGGTGTAGTCCACCGCCTGGCGGAAGCTGCGGTGGGTGGCTTCCTTGTAGACCTTGGCGCAGCGCGTCTCGTCGCCGCAGCGCACCACGTAGACCATCGCCTCCTTGCCGCTCATCAGCTGGCGCACCACGGTGTCGATAAGCCCTTCGTCGATCAGGGATTGCAGTCTGGCGGGAGGTTTCATGGGGGGTATTTTGCGTCGGCGCCGCGAGGCCCCGGTCGAGCCGGCACCGTCACGGCCCGCCCATCTCCAGGACCGGCCGCAGATACGCGGCAGTCCGACTGCGCGCCGCCTCGCACACGTCGCGCGGCGTCCCGCTCGCCACGATCCGTCCGCCCTCCTCCCCCGCTCCCGGCCCGACGTCGATGACCCAGTCGCTCGCCGCCACCACGCGCATCTCGTGCTCCACGACGACGACGGTGTTGCCGGCCTCGACCAGCCCCTGCAGCTGCGCCATGAGCTTGTCCACGTCCGCCGGGTGCAGGCCGGTGGTGGGCTCGTCGAGCACGTAGAGGGTGTGGCCGCGCTGGGCGCGCTGCAGCTCGGTGGCGAGCTTGATGCGCTGGGCCTCGCCGCCGGAGAGCTCGGTGGCGGGCTGGCCCAGCCGCAGGTAGCCCAGGCCGATGCCCCGCAGCAGCGCCAGCGGCTTGGCGATGGCGGGCTCCCCGGCGAAGAAGCCGCAGGCCTCGTCCACCGTCATGCCGAGCACGCCGGCGATGGTCCGGTCGTGCCATGTCACCCGCAGCGTCTCTTCGTTGTAGCGCGCGCCGTGGCAGGTCGGGCACGGCGCGTACACGCTGGGCATGAAGAGCAGCTCGACGCTGACGAAGCCCTCGCCCTCGCAGGTGTCGCAGCGGCCCTTGGCGACGTTGAACGAAAAGCGCCCGGCGTCGTAATGGCGCTGTCGCGCCTCGGGCGTGGCCGCGAAGAGCTTGCGCACGGCATCGAAC
>JAQGLP010000300.1 GCA_028292835.1 Variovorax sp. | reverse complement strand
GTGCCGGTCGGACCGGCACTCTCCTGGCGGGCTATCTGCCTGCGTGTCTTGCGCCTGCCGCTGTGCGGAGTTCCTGGCGATGCTCGTCGGGAAAGGCCGGGGTGCCGGCTGGCACAGCACAGTGTGTCCGGATGTTCGCAGTGCAGAACTCCGGTGTGCGCCTCGCGACCCCCTGGCGTGGGCGCAAAGCCCCGACGCTCACGCTTTGTCTGTCTTCTTCGGCCGCTGGCTGGGAATGCCCGATTCCGGCGCGTTAAGGGCATAGAACTCATGCAGCTTGGCCGCCAGCATCTGCTTGTCCGGCAGCTGGGTCTGGTACTGCGCGACAAGTGCTGGCGACAGCGTGCGGCTCAGCGCGTACTCGACCACCTCGGCTTCCTTCGACGCGCACAGCAGCACGCCGATGGCCGGGTTCTCATGGGGCTTGCGCACATCGCGGTCCAGCGCTTCAAGGTAGAAGTTCAGCTTGCCGAGATGCTCGGGCTCGAAGCGGTCGACCTTCAGCTCGATGGCGACCAGGCAGTTGAGCCCCCGGTGAAAGAACAGCAGGTCGAGCGCGAAATCGCGGCCGCCCACCTGCAGGGGAAACTCTGAGCCGACGAAGCAGAAATCGCGGCCCAGTTCGATGAGGAAGGCGCGCAGCTGGCCCAGCAAGCCGCGGTGCAGGTCGGCCTCGGTGTGGTCGGCCGGCAGCCCCAGGAACTCGACCGCATAGGCGTCCTTGAAGACGCCGGCTGCCGCGTCGCCATGAAGTTGGGCCACCGCCGGCGACAGTTTTGCAGGCGCGAGCACCGCGTGCTCGAAGGCGGCCAGGCGAAACTGCCGCTCCAGCTCGCGCTTGCCCCAGCGCTGCTGGACGGCCAGTCGCAGGTAGAACTCGCGCTCCTCAGGGCGCTTGGACTGCGTCAGGATGATGAGGTTGTGCGTCCACGGCAGTTGTGTCACCAGCGGTGTCACTTTCTCGTCGCCGTTGTACGCCTCGAAGAACTGCCGCATCCGGAACAGGTTTCTACGGGTAAAGCCGCGCTGC
The DNA here is from genome assembly GCA_028292835.1 of Variovorax sp. Classification (GTDB taxonomy): domain Bacteria; phylum Pseudomonadota; class Gammaproteobacteria; order Burkholderiales; family Burkholderiaceae_C; genus Variovorax. The sequence goes on along the minus strand of JAQGLP010000300.1, from coordinate 2,354 downwards.
CCGGGCATCGTGCGCGCCAGGTGCTGCGCCAAGCGGTCCACCACACCCTCGCCCCAAACGGCAGCCGCCAGCTTGTCGCTGATGTACTGGCCGATCTGCCAGTACAAGCCGACGAGTTCGGTGTTGACCGCCTGGTAGGCGCGCTGGCGTGCCTGCTCGATGAGACCGACCACCTCGGCGAACGAGGTTCGAGGGGCTCGGCGACGCCTGGCTGGACGGTCACCTGTCCGGTCGGGGGCTGTGCCTTCGAGGTGGCCTTGCGGGTGCTCATATGGGTATTCGTATTCTTCTTCAAGGGGGACCGCGTTATTTTCCTTGACGCACCGATGAGCCATTGCTGCTTGGATTGCTCATGTTTTCGGGGGGATGTTCGAGCGTGTCAAGGCTGCCGGACGGATCTCACGGACAACTACTGCGCCATGATGGGCCAGGCGGCTGTGCCCCTGGCTTCGGTCTGGCTGCGCCGCCGGCCTGGCCTACCGCACCTTGTGGTGCTCGTTGGCGGGGGAAGGCAGGTGCCGGCTGAGGCGGCGCAGCGCATTCGGGGCGCCCTACCGGTTTGGCCGGTGTCGGGCTGCTCCAGGTTCGCGCCGTTGCGCTCATCCCCTTACCGGGGACCGGCGGCGCCGGCCTTTCGCATCCCTGGCACGGGGGCAGTGTGAAGTGAGCCGCTGCGCGGCTGGGTGTTGTCGTTCGCTCCTCAAGGGGCAGCACGGCCTCCTTCCGCCGCTGCGCGGCTCGCCTCCGCCCGCGCACCCCCTTGGCCGCTGGGCGAATCCCCTCACTCCCGCACGTCGCTTGGCGACCTGCATCAAGGCGGGAGCGGAATCGGAAGCGGACTTTCCTCCGATCAGACGCGCCTGCAGCGCGTGGAGGCGCTCGCCGCGCGGCGGTTGCGTCCCGCATCGGCCTCCTGCGCTGCCGTCTTCCCGAGTCCTTCGCCTTGTCCGGTTGCCGGGCAGCCCGGCGACACTGTTCGGCTAACTGCTGGCGCAGCCGCAGGAGACGCTGCTGGAGCTGCTTGCGTAATGCACTGCGCGCAGCTTCAACGCGGTCACGTCCCGGGCGCGGGAGCGCGACCACAGCGACGCGCTGGCCGAGGCGCTCGGGCTTGAGATGGCCGACTGGTGGCAGCCGACGGCGCAGGGCTATTTCAGCCGCGTGAGCAAGGCCAGGGCGCGGGAGGCGGTGAAGGAGGCGACGGGCAATGGCGCGACGCGGGTCGCCGCCGGGATGAAAAAAGGCGAGGTGACGGCCTACTGCGCGCAGCTGCTGCAAGATGTGCGGTGGGTGCCTGCGCCGCTGCGGGTGATGGCGGCGAAGGGCGCACCCGCGATGGAGGAGGAAAGCGGAGCTGCCGGGGATTGAGGACCGGTGCGGGTACGAAGCCGACGGGGTGTATTCCACGCCGGCTTTTATTTGCTCATCAATTCATACACCTTCGTGCGGGTGCCTGCGTCGAGCGATGCCCAGGCCGACTGCAGCGCACGCCCGATGCGCGCCTGCTCGAGAAGATCCCGGCCGACAAAACACAGCAGGGCAGTCACGAGCGCGGCGGACAGAAGCGCGCTTCCGACCGAGGTAGCGAGCAACGCGGGCCAGTGACGTGATTTCGCCGGCTTCGCCGCTGCCATGGCGCCGGCGCCTGCTATCGAGGCCTCGATGCGGGCAGCGCAGCCGTTCAACTTGCGGCCTGCTTCAAGGAGCGCCGGCTGGCCATCCACGGCGCGCTGAACCAGCGAGCGAAGGGTATCCAGATCCGCGTTAAGTTTCTCACGCACGGCCTTCAGCGTCGTCGTGACCTCGTCGGCCTGCTTCAGGAGCGGCTCGACATCCTCCAGCAGGATCCGAAGCGCCGCCTGCTGGGCGCTGGTCGGGTTCATGCCCTTTGGGCCTTTGCCGACGTCGCGGCCGATGGAAACAACGTGGCATGGACCTGCAACAGATTCTCTTGCGCCGTTACGGCCAGGTCGTGCGTCATCTGAGCAGTCATCGCGCGCTCCATGGCCACCAAGTCGCCGTCTCGCTTCGCCTCGCCGCGTGCCGCCTTCCAGTCGGTGCTGTCTTGTGCCAGTTCCATGACGGTCTTCTTGCTGGCCTTCGCCAGCTCGTAGACCTCGTTCGCCGCGACGACCGCGTGCGGCTCGAACACCGCCTTGCCCTTGCCATCGGTGGCGCCGTAGCCGGCGACCTGCGCGTAGACGAGCTCGATCGGCTCGAGGCTTTCGGTCGCATACTGATTGAAAACCACCCGCACTCTCCTGCCGTCGACCCCGAGCTTGTGCAGCCAGTCGATCGTCGCGATGGTGTCGCGCTGCTGCTTGTCGGCGGACACGGTCGGCACCAGCACCAGG
>JAQGLP010000295.1 GCA_028292835.1 Variovorax sp. | reverse complement strand
ACCGCACGGCGTCCCGCCGGCGACGCGGGCCCGGCGCAGCCGCCACTACCATTGGCTTCTCCCGCCGGGGCGGGCCGCCGCCGTCGACAGCCCTTCACGCCCCGTCGCCCGATGGCAAGACCGCCCCCACGATGACCGAATCTCCTTCTCCTGTCCAACTCGTCGCCCACCTGGTCGAACTGCTGCGCCTGGAACAGCTCGACAGCGATCGCTTCCGCGGCGCCACGGAAGACATCGGCACGCCGGCCGTGTTCGGCGGCCAGGTGCTCGGCCAGGCGCTGATGGCGGCCAGCCGCACCGTCGAGGCGGACCGGCCGGCGCACTCGCTGCATGCCTACTTCCTGCTGGCGGGCGATCCGCATGCGCCGATCGACTACGCGGTGGACCGCGTGCGCGACGGCCGCAGCTTCACCACGCGCCACATCGTCGCCACGCAGCAGGACCGCACCATCTTCGAGATGTCCGCGTCGTTCCAGCGCGTGGAGGAGGGTGTCGAGCACCAGGCGCCGATGCCCGTCGCGCCGCCCCCTGAGGAAGTGCCCGGCGAAGTCGAGCAGCGCCGCGCGATGGGCGAGCGCCTCCCGGCGCGCTGGAGGGACAAGTTCGGCGGCGAGCGGCCGATCGAGTTCCGCACGGTGGACGCGCCCGACCTGCTGGCGCCCGAGCCGCGCACCGGCGAGGTGCAAATCTGGATGCGCGCGCTGGCCGCGCTGCCCGACGAGCCGGCGCTGCACCGCGCGCTGCTGGCCTACGCGTCGGACCACGGCCTGCTGCGCGCCGCCTTGCTGCCCCATGGCCTGAGCTTCATGCAAAGGCGCCTGCGCGCCGCCAGCCTGGACCATTCGATGTGGTTCCACCGCGACTTCCGGCTCGACGACTGGCTGCTGTACTGCATCGACTCACCCAGCGCACAGGGAGCGCGCGGCCTGTGCCGCGGCCAGATCTTCGCGCGCGACGGCCGGCTGGTGGCTTCGGTGGCGCAGGAGGGCATGGTCCGCGTCCAGGCGTGAGCGCCGGGCGCGCCGCCCCGGCGGCCCTGCCGCCGGCCGTTTGGCCTATTCAGACCCAAGGACGCCCATGACCGCCTCTTCCCGACTCACCCACCTCACGATCCTCACCGGCGCCTCGCGCGGCATGGGCCGCGCCCTGGCCGAGCAGCTGCTGTCGCGTCCGGGCCAAGCGCTGCTGTGCATCTCGCGGCGCGCCGACCCGGCGCTGGCGGCGCTCGCCGCGCAGTCCGGCACCACGCTGACGCAGTGGGAGCAGGACCTGGCCGAGCCGCAGCCGGCCGCCGAACGCGTCGCCGGCTGGCTGCGCGACATCGACCCGCAGGCCTTCGACAGCGCCACCCTCGTCAACAACGCCGGTGCCATCGCGCACCCGCAGCCGCTCGCCCGTGCCGACGCTGCCGGGCTGTCGCATGCGCTGCGCGTCGGGCTGGAGGCGCCGATGCTGCTGACCGCCGTGTTCCTCGGCGCCACGCAAGGCTGGCGCGCGGCGCGCAAGGTGCTCAACATTTCCTCCGGGCTCGGCCGCCACGCCATGGCCAGCCAGGCGCCGTACTGCGCGGCCAAGGCCGGCATGGACCACTTCAGCCGCGCCGTGGCGCTGGAGGAAGCCGCCCTGCCCAACGGCGCGCGCATCGTCTCGCTGGCGCCGGGCGTGATCGACACCGACATGCAGGCGCAGTTGCGTGGCGGCGACGCGGCCGGCTTTCCCGACGTGGGGCGTTTCGTGCGCCTGAAGGCCGAGGGCCGGCTCGACACGCCCGCCAGCGCCGCCGCCAAGGTGCTGGCCTACCTGGCGCGCCCCGACTTCGGCAGCCAGCCGGTGGCGGACGTGCGCGAGCCCTGAACCTGCCCGCCCGCCGTTCCGGGAAGAACAGCGCCTACAGGACAGATTGGAGATTGGCGGACCGCCGTGTTGGCCGGCCTCAGCCTGGTCGTGCCGGCCGCGGTGGGTTTCGTCGCGCTCGGCTTTCGTTCACAGCAGCCGCTTCAGGTAGCGCCCCGTGTGGCTGGCCTCGTTGGCCGCGAGGGTCTCCGGGGTGCCGACGCCGACCAAGGAGCCGCCGCCGGCGCCGCCCTCCGGCCCCATGTCGATGAGCCAGTCGGCGGTCTTGATGACGTCCAGGTTGTGCTCGATCACGACGATGGTGTTGCCCGCGTCGCGCAGGTGCTGCAGCACCTTCAGGAGCAGCTCGATGTCGGCGAAGTGCAGCCCGGTGGTCGGCTCGTCCAGGATGTAGAGCGTGCGGCCGGTGTCGCGCTTGGAAAGCTCCAGCGCGAGCTTGACGCGCTGCGCCTCGCCGCCCGAGAGCGTGGTCGCGGACTGGCCCAGCTTGATGTAGGAAAGCCCCACGTCGAGCAGCGTGCGCAGCTTGCGTTCGATGGTCGGCACCGCCTTCAGGAAGCCGTGCGCGGTCTCCACCGTCATGTCGAGGATCTGCGCGATGTTGCGGCCCTTGTACTGGACTTCGAGCGTCTCGCGGTTGTAGCGCTGGCCGTGGCAGACCTCGCACGGCACATACACGTCGGGCAGGAAATGCATCTCGACTTTCACCACGCCGTCGCCCTGGCAAGCCTCGCAGCGTC
>JAQGLP010000274.1 GCA_028292835.1 Variovorax sp. | reverse complement strand
CGATCACGCTCTCCGAGCCATAGACCTTGGTGGTCGACGCCAGCGCCACGTCCATGCCGCCTGCCTCCAGCTCGGCGGCAATGCGGAAATTGATCAGCCGCATCGCCTCCAGCCGTGTGTAGCACTCGGCCAGCGTGCGCCGCACCCAGGGCTGGTCCACCGCGCGGCGGCCCTGCTCGTCGCGCGCCTTGGCCCATTGCAGCACCCGGCCGAACGGGCCGAACACCTTGTCGGACCAGGAACCCAGGCCGAGACGCTCGTGGTTGAGCTGGGACGTGATGAGTTTCCAGCCGCCATGCAGCTCGCCCACCAGCCGGTCGGCCGGCACCTCGACGTTGTCGTAATAGGTGGCCGCCGTGAAGTTGCCTACCGTCTGGATCAGCGTGTGCGAAAAGCCGGGCGCGTCGGTGTCCAGGATCAGGATGGAGATGCCCTTGTGGCGTGCCAGGTCGGGACTGGTGCGCGCCGCCAGCCAGACATGGTCGGCGGACTCGATGCCCGAGGTCCAGAGCTTGGCGCCGTTGACGATGAAGCGGCCCGTCTCCAGGTCGCCGTCCAGCCGGGCCTGCGTCTTGAGCGTGGCCAGGTCGGAGCCGGCCTGCTGCTCGGAGTAGCCGATGGCAAAGATGGTCTCGCCGGCTGCGATGCCGGGCAGGAAGCGCTCTTTTTGCGCTGTAGTGCCGTGCTCCATCAGCGCCGGACCGACCGTGCTGATGGTCACGAACGGCAGCGGCGCGCCGGCGATGTTGGCCTCTTCAAAGAAGATCAGCTGTTCCGTGGCGCTCAGGCCGTGGCCGCCCTGTTCCTTGGGCCAGCCCACCGCCAGCCAGCCGTCGCGGCCCATCTGGCGGATCGTCTGGCGGTACTCGTCGCCGCTTTCGGCGCCGCGCAGCTTGACGCGCAGCTCGGGCGTCATGAGGTCGTTGAAGTAGTCGCGGACCCGCAGGCGCAGGCGGTGCTGCTCGGGAGTGAGGTCGATGAACATGGTGTTTTCCTTGCCCGGCTTCAGGCGTCGCCCAGAATCAGGCCGCTGGTGGGCACGCCGGTGCCGGCCGTGACCAGCACGTTGTGCACGTCGGCCACCTGGTTGACGGCGCTGCCGCGCACCTGGCGCACGCCCTCGGCAATACCGTTCATGCCGTGGATGTAGGCCTCGCCCAGCTGGCCGCCGTGGGTGTTGATCGGCAGCCTGCCGCCGCGCGCATGCTGGCCGGCGCGGATGAAGTCCTTGGCCTCGCCGCGCTGGGCAAAGCCGAACTCTTCGAGCTGCGGCAGCACGAAGGGCGTGAAGTGGTCATAGATCACGGCGGTCTGGATGTCCTCGGGCGTGAGGCGGCTTTGCTGCCAGAGCTGTTTGGCCACCAGCCCCATCTCGGGCAGGCCGGTGATGTCGTCGCGGAAGTACGAGGTCATGACCTGCTGGCCATCGCTGATGCCCTGGGCCGCGCCCTTGATGACGACCGGCTTTTGCTTCAGGTCGCGCGCCCGCTCGCTGGACGTGATGACCAGCGCCACCGCGCCGTCGGACTCCTGGCAGCAGTCCAGCAGGTGCAGCGGCTCGCAGATCCAGCGCGAGGCCTGGTGCTCGGCCAGCGTGATCGGCTTGCCGTGGAAGAAGGCGGCCGGGTTGGTCGCGGCAAAGTCGCGCGCCGCCACGGCCACGCGGCCGAAGTCCTCGCTGGTCGCGCCATAGGTGTGCATGTAGCGCTGGGCGAACATGCCGACCCAGGAGGCCGGCGTGTGAAAGCCGAACGGCATGTACCAGCCGTAGTTGACGTTCTCGAAGATCGGCGTCGAGGCGAAGCCGTAGCTGCCCGAGCCGAAGCGGTACCAGCTGCGCTCGTTCATGGCGCGGTAGACCACCACCGTCTTGGCGACGCCGGTGGCCACCGCCATGGCGGCGTGCAGCACCGGCGCGCAGGCCGCGCCGCCGCCGTGCGGCACCTGCGAGAAGAACTTGACGTCCTTGGCGCCCAGCAGGCGGGCGATTTCGTACTCGGGCACCTTGTCCACGGTGTAGGACGAGAAACCGTCCACCTCGGACGGGTCGATGCCGGCATCGGCCAGCGCCTGCAGCGTGGCTTCCATGGCCAGGCGCAGCTCGGTGCGGCCGGAATTCTTGGAAAACTCCGTGGCGCCCAGCCCAACGATGGCGGCCCGGCCGGAAATTGAGAGGTCAGTCATAAAAAAATAGCTCCTGGCTGCGCGACATCAAGGCAGGCGCACGCGCACCGTGCCGGTGACGTGGTTGCCCATGGAGTTGGTCCCCTTGAGCGTGATTTCGACCGTGCGGTCGGCGTCGCGCTTGTCGGTGACGGCGCCGCTCAGCGTCATGCTGTCGCCGGGGTAGTTGGGCGCGCCCAGCTTGATCTTCAGGTCGCACATGCGCCCCTCGGGGCCGCTCCAGCCGTCGATGAAGCGCTGCACCAGCCCGTTGGTGGTCAGGATGTTCATGAAGATGTGCTGCGAGCCCAGAGCGCGCGCGGCCTCCGGGTCGTGGTGGCCGGGAAAGTAGTCGCGTGTGGCAATGGCGCCGCCGGCCACCAGCGCCACCGTGATCGGCACGGTCAGCAGCGCCAGCGCCTCGCCCGTCTGAACCTCGTCAAACCGGCGCATGGCGGGGCTCTTCGCGGGCGTTGTCTTCGGCAGCGTCATATTTCCATCCCAATGTGTCGTTGTTGGCCAGCCAGTCGCCCAGCTTGGCAAGGTGGTGTTCACTGCCGCCCAAAGCCACACCGAGCGCGCGGCTCCAGAACAGGAAGCGGTGGATCGGGTACGTGATGTCCACCCCGATGCCGCCGTGCACGTGCTGCGCCATGTGGCCAGCGCGGTGGCCGGTGTCGTTGGACAGCGTGCGGGTGGCCGCGGCCTGCGGCGCGGCGTCCAGGCCGGCGTCCAGCCGGTAGACCAGCTGCCACAGCGAGGTGCGCAGCGCCTCAAGGGCGATGTAGCCATCGGCCATCTGGCCGGCCACCAGCTGGAAGCTGCCGATGGCGCGCCCGAACTGCTGGCGCTCGCTGACGTAGTCCACCGTGCGGCGTATCTGCTGCTCGGTCACGCCCAGCTGCAGCGCGGCCACGCAGGCAATGGCGCGCTGCTCGGTCCAGCCGGTGGCTGCCGCCGTCAGCACCTGGTCGGCCGCCAGCGGCAGCGCGTCGAAGCTCAGGTCGGCCAGCGCCTGGTGGTGCTGGCTCACGCCTTCGCTGCGCTGCACGCCGGACTGGGCCAGGTCGACCAGCACCAGGCGCATTTCGCCCTGCTCCTCCCCCTGGACACCTGCCGTCAACAGCGCATGGCGCGCCTGACCGCCAAGCGGCACGGCGAGCGCCAAGCCGCTCAGCGTCCAGCCCTCGCCGGCGCGCTCCAGCCGCAGCGACGGGCCGCGCGACTGCGACAGTCCCTCCAGCGACAGCGCCAGCGGCACCTCACCCGACAGCGCGTCATCCAGCACCAGCGCCAGCGCGGCCGGCGCAAATTTGGCCAATGTCGCCACGATCAGCTGCGGCTCCCACAGCGGCACCAGTGCCAACGCGCGGCCTTGCTGCTGCAGCACGGCCATCAGCTCGGTCATGCCCAGCCCCAGGCCGCCCTCGGCTTCGGGAACCATCACGGTGTGCAGGCCGGCGACCACGCATTGCCGCCACAGCTCGCGCATGAAGGGCGCGCTCGACACATCGTGGGCACGCAGTTGCTCGTCGCTGCAAAAGTCGGCAAACAGGCCGTTGGCCATTTCGGCAAACGCGCGCTGGTCTTCGCTCAGTTCGAAGTTCATGCGTTCACTCCTTCGGCAGCGGCCACCGGCCGGAATTGCGGCAGCACCAGTTCGCCATCGTCAAAGCTGTTGAACTCGACCTGCACCGCCTGGCCAATGCGCACCTGGCCCGGCTGCACGCCGACCAGCTGCGAGACCAGGCGTGTTCCCTCTTCCAACGCGATCAGGGCGATCGGGTTCGGATGGTCAAACGGCGCCACCTCGGGGTAATGCATGACCACGAAGGAATAGACCGTGCCGCGCCCCGAGGCCTGCACCGTGTCCCATTCGAACGAATGGCACTGGGAGCAGACCGGCCCGGGCGGATGGCGGAGCAGGCCGCAGCCCTTGCAGCGCTGGATCAGCAGCCGGCCGGCGCGCGCGCCTTCCCAGAAAAAGCGCGTGTCGTCGCTGATGCCGGGCTGGGGCCGCTTGGCGGCAGCGGAGGCCCGTGCCGCAGCCGACGCCTTGTCATCGGCGGGCTGGGCCGGGTTGGCGGCGCGGAACTTGAAGACGCGGAACAGCAGCTGGCCGACTTCCTCGTCGCCCTGCGGCTGCTCGGAGCAAAACGTCATCACCAGCGTGACAAAGTAGCCGGTGCCCAGGGCGGTGGTTTTTTCCGCGCTGATGCTGTCGAGCCGGGTCGTGTAGTACAGCCGCTCGCCTTCGCGCAGATCGCGCCCGAAGCTCAGTTCGGAGTTCACCGCCACCACCGAGGCCAGGCCCTGCGCTTCCATCAGCTTGAGCGCCTCGTAGGGGTTATCGGTGGTCGAGCCCGGCGGGTAGTTGTTGGCCGTCAGGCCCTCCATGCACCAGACTTGCAACATCGCCGGCGGCGCGGTCACGGCGCCCTCGGCGGTATAGCGCGCGGCGTCCACGCCCATCACTTCGCACCACTGGCGAATCATGGGCGCGTTGACCTTGTCCCAGGCGTAGACCCGGCCGTACTCCTTGCCCACCAGGGCCCGGATATCGTTCATCCATTCATGTTCAGCCAAGGCCATACTCCTTTTTTGATGGGTTCGAGGTGCTGCTGCTGGCGCTGGCGCCATTCAAGACCGACCCGCTTGTGCCGCCGCCATGAAGGCGGGTTTTTCGCCGCCTCCGTGCAGCAGCACATTGGTTCCGCTCAGGTAAGCCGCGCGGGGCGAGGCCACGTACAGGCAGGCCTGGGCGATATCGGAAGGCTCGGCCAGGCGGCCGGCCGGAATCGTGGCGCCGACGGCGGCAATGCCGGCCTCGTCGCCGTAATGCAGGTGTGACTGCTCGGTGCGCACGAGCCCCGGGCTGACAGCCACGACGCGCACCTTGGGCGCCCACTCGACCGCCAGCGACGACGCTAGGCTCAGCACCGCCGCCTTGGCCGCGCCATAGGCGGCGCTGCCCGGCGAGGGGCGCAGCGCGCTGACGCTGCCGATGAAGACAATCACGCCGCCTTCGCTTTGCTGCTGCATCGCCGCATTGGCAGCCTGCGCCATGTGCAACGCCGCCGTCAGGTTCAGCCGGATCACGCCTTCGTGAAAGCGCGGCGACACCGTGGCCGCATCGACCGCAGGGCTGCCGCCCGCGTTGTGGACCAGCACATCGAGCCGGCCGTGGCGCTGCACGACGGCATCGACCAGTTGGCGCACGGCGTCGGCCTCGCGCACATCGCAGGCCATGAATTCGGCGCTGCGCCCGCCTGCGTCCGGCAGGGCCTCGGGCGCGCTGCGGGCGCAGACCACCACGGTGGCGCCTTCGGCCAGAAAGCCCTCGGCAATGCCGCGTCCTATGCCTTTGGTGCCGCCGGTGACCAGCACCACGCGCTGATCGAAATCGCTTTTTTGTGTCATGACCGCAAATTTACGGATTGGCACCCCCCGCAGATACGTCCAAAAGGACGATGTGATGCAAGCCCCCTGAAAAGAACATGCCCAGCATCACCACTTGCAAGATTTGCGCATGCGCCCCGACACCTCTTCCGCGTCTTCCATGTCTTCTCCACCCCGCGCCCCCGTCCCCGAGCAGGCCGCCAGCGAACTGCTGATCGACTGCCCGGGCGAAGGCGTGGCCGTGGTGCGCATGAACCGTCCGCAGGCCACCAACGCGCTCAGCCTGAACCTGCAGGCGCTCCTGTCGGCCGCCTTCACGCAACTGGCGGCCGACCCGGCGGTGCGCGCCATCGTGCTGACCGGCGGAGAAAAAGTTTTTGCCGCCGGTGGCGACATCAAAAGCATGGAGGGCGCCGGCCCGATCGAGATCCTGCAACGCCACACCGAACGCGTTTGGGCGCCCATCGAGCGCTGCCCCAAGCCCATCATCGCGGCGGTGTGCGGCTATGCCTATGGCGGCGGCGCGGAGCTGGCGATGCACTGCGACATCATCCTGGCGGGCGAAGGCGCGAGCTTTTCGCAGCCCGAGATTCGCATCGGCATCATGCCGGGCATCGGTGGCACGCAGCGCCTGGTGCGCGCCGTGGGCAAGTTCAACGCCATGCGCATGCTGCTGACCGGCAAGCCCGTCAACGCCAGCGAAGCCCAGGCCATGGGCCTGGTCAGCCAGGTACTGCCCGACGAGCAGGTGCTGCCCGAGGCGCTGAAGATGGCCGCGCTGATCGCCAGCATGCCGCCGCTGGCGGTGATGCAGATCAAGGAAGTGGTGCTGGCCGGCGTGGACGCGTCGCTGGAAACCGCACTGATGCTCGAGCGCAAGGCCAATCAGCTGCTGTTTGCCACGCGCGACCAGAAGGAAGGCATGCAGGCCTTCATCGAAAAGCGCAAACCGAAGTTCGAGGGGCGCTGAAGGACCGCCCAGGCCCCAGCCGGATGCTTTCAAGCCCCTCGCGCTGCCCAGTGCCTGCCGGGTCGGACGTGCAGGTGCGCCCTGAGCCGGCTCAGGCCCCGGCAACCTTCGCAGGCGCCAGCCGCGCCGCTGCCGTTTGCGCCAGCTCGCGCTTGAGCACCTTGTTCGACGCGTTCACCGGAAAGCTGTCGCACCACAGCACGTGGCGCGGCACCTTGTAGTTGGCCATGTGCTCGCGCGCCCAGGCCACCAGCGCTTCGGGGGTCAGCTCGGCGCCGGCCCGCCGCACCACGCAGGCGCAACCGACCTCGCCCATGCGCTCGTCGGGCACGCCGACCACCGCCACCTGGGCAATCGCCGGGTGGTCGGCCAGCAGGCGCTCGATCTCGGCCGGGTAGCAGTTGAAGCCGCCGACGATGAACATGTCCTTCAACCGGTCGGTGATGCGCAGGTAGCCGCGCTCGTCGAGCACGCCGACGTCGCCGGTGTGCAGCCAGCCGTCGTCGTCGATGGCTTCGCGCGTGGCGGCCTCGTCGTCGAAATAGCCTTTCATCACGTGGTAGCCGCGCAGCAGCACCTCGCCCGGCTGGCCGATGGGCACCGAGCGGCCCGCTTCGTCGGCGCAGCGCACTTCGGTGCCCGGCATGGCGCGGCCGCAGGTGCCAGCCACGGTTTCGGCGCTGTCACCGGGGTCGCAGATCGTGGCGCAGCCGCCGCACTCGGTCAGGCCGTAGGCGGTGGTGACATTGGCAATGCCGAGCTCGTCGCGCATGCGGGTGATCAGCACCGGCGGCACGGTGGCCGCGCCGGTCACCGCCACGCGCAGCGAGGAGATGTCAAAGTCCTTCAGGCGCGGGTGCCCCAGCATGGTCAGGAACAGCGTCGGCGGGCCGGGCAGGAAGCTGATTCGGTCGTGCGCGATGCGGGTCAGCACCGCGTCGGCATCAAACACCTGCTCCGGGTAGACGGTGGCGCCCTGGATAAAGGCGGCGATCCAGCCGGCCTTGTAGCCGAAGGCATGAAAGAAAGGGTTGACGATCAGGTAGCGGTCGTCCTGCTGCAGCCCGACCACCCGGCTCCAGGTGCTGAAAGCGCGTATCGTCGGCCCGTGCGCGGACATCACTCCCTTGGGTCGGCCGGTGGTGCCGGAGGTGAACATCAGGTCGGCGGTGCTGTCGGCCCTGAGGCCCTGCTCTCGCGCCTGGACTTGCGCGGGCGCGATGTGGCCGCCCTCACCAATGAAGCGGCTCCAGCCCATGTCGTCGGACGCTGCCGGACCGGCTTGAAAACCGTCGCGCAATACCACGATGTGCCGCAAGCTCGCCGGGCGCCGGCCATCCAGCAGCGCCGGGTAGTACTGACCCAGGAAGTCGCCGATGCAGAACATGAGCCTGGCGCCGCTGCGCGCCAGGATGTCAGCCGCCTCGACGCCCTTCATGCGGGTGTTCAGCGGCACCAGCACAGCGCCAGCGGCGTGGATGCCGCAGGCGGCCAGTATCCACTCGTGGATGTTGGGCGCCCAGATCGCCACGCGGTCGCCCGCCTGCACGCCCAGCGCGATCAGCGAGCGCGCCACTGCCTGGCTGCGCACCAGCAGGTCGGCGTAGCTGATCGTCACCGCGCCGTCGACGATGGCAGCATGCGCCGGAAAATTCGCCGCCGCCTGGCGGATCAGCGCCGGCAGCGTCTCGGGCAGGCTGGGCGCGAGCGCCCAGGGAGACGTGTCAGACAGGGCGCTGGCGGGCGCCTCGGAAATCAGGCTCATGGGTTTACTCCGGAAATTTGATGCGCAGCTGCTTGCTGGTCGGCACGGCCTGGCAGGCCAGCGTCCAGGCCTTGGCCAGGTCTTTTTTGTCCAGCACGTCGTTGTGGCGCAGATGCACGCTGCCTTCGACGACCTGGCACATGCACGAGGCGCACATGCCGGCCTGGCAGGAATACGGCGCATTCAGGCCGGCGCGCAGCGCGGCTTCGAGCAAGGTTTCGGTGCCACCGCAGCGCAGCGTATGCACCTGGCCGTCCAGCAGCACCTCGACCTCGGCTTCGTCCACCACGTCGGGCAGCAGCGGCGCAGCCTGCACAGCGGCGGCTGCGGCAGCCTGGGCTTCCTCGTCGGGCAGCGAGGCAAAGCGCTCGACGTGAATGTTCTCGGGCGCCATTTCCACCGCCTGCAGCGCCGCCACGGCAGCATCCATGTAAGGGCCGGGGCCGCAGATGAAGGCCTGCGCCTGGCGGTGATGCCGCGCCAGTTCGGCCAGCTGCGCCACCGAGGGCACGCCCTGCACCGAGTCCAGCCAGTGGATCACCTGCAGCCGGCCCGGGTGGGCGGCGGCCAGCGCCTTCAGCTCTTCCTTGAAGATCACCGATTTTTCGTCGCGGTTGGCGTACAGCAGCGTGATGCGGCCTTCTCCCCTGGCCAGCACCGAGCGCAGAATGGCAAACACCGGTGTGATGCCACTGCCGCCGGCCAGCAGCAGGAAGTCGCCGTCCAGCGTGCGCGGCATGAAGACGCCCGCCGGCGGCAGCAGTTCGATCAGGTCGCCGGCCTTGACATGGTCGCAGACCCAGTTCGAGCCGCGGCCGTCCCTGACGCGCTTGACCGTGATCCGGGGCGCGTCGTCCACACCGGGCGCGCTGGACATCGAGTAGCAGCGTG
>JAQGLP010000268.1 GCA_028292835.1 Variovorax sp. | reverse complement strand
GGTGTCGGTGCCCGTGGTGGGACAGAGCACCCGCTTCGCGGTGCATCGCATCTATTGCGTCGGGCGCAACTACGAGGACCATGCCAAAGAAATGGGCTTTACCGGCCGTGAGCCGCCCTTCTTCTTCATGAAGCCGGCCGATGCGGCGGTGGTGGTCGATGAAGGCGCCACCGGCACGCTCGCCTATCCCTCCCTTACCCGCAACCTGCACCACGAGGTCGAACTGGTCGTGGCCATCGGCAAGGGCGGCACGAACATTCCCGCAGCGCAGGCACTGGAGCATGTCTACGGCTACGCGGTCGGGCTCGACATGACGCGGCGCGACCTGCAGAACGACATGAAGAAGCAGGGCCGCCCGTGGGACATCGGCAAGGGCTTCGAGCAATCGGCGCCCATCGGCGCGATCGTGCCGGCCGCGGGGGCGGGCGACGTGGCGAACGCCAAAATCTCCCTGCGGGTCAACGATCAGGTGCGCCAGCGCAGCACGGTGGACAAGCTGATCTGGAACATCGCCGAGACCATCGAGCACCTCTCGGCCGCCTGGGAACTGCGGCCGGGCGACCTGATCTACACCGGCACGCCCGAAGGCGTGGCCGCGGTGGTCGCGGGTGATACGCTGGTCGCGCAGGTGGCCGGACTGCCGGCGCTGACGCTCAGGATCGCCTGATTGCTCACTCTTCTCAGCGCCGCCCCTGCCGGGGCTTTGCGCCCTGCGTGAAACCCGTTTTTCTTTGCCTCTACACTGCCTGCCGATGAGCATCCGCGCCCCCATCAAACACTGCAAGAACTGCGGCGCCGCGGTCGTCTACCGCGTGCCTGACGACGGCGACACCCGGCAGCGTGAGGTGTGTCCGGTGTGCCACACGATCCACTAAGAGAAACCGCTCAATGTGGTGGGCACCATTCCGTACTTGGGGGACCGCGTGCTGCTGTGCAAGCGCAACATCGAGCCGCGCTGGGGCAAGTGGACCCTGCCCGCGGGCTTCATGGAACTCGACGAGACCACCGCCCAGGGGGCCGCGCGCGAGACCGACGAGGAGGCCGGTGCGCAGTTCGAGATGGAGGCCCTGTTCGCCGTGATGAGCGTGGTGCGCGTCGGTCAGGTGCACCTCTTCTACACCGCCCGGCTGCTCAGCGACGAATTCGCGCCGGGCTACGAAACCATTGAGGCGCGGCTGTTCGGCGAGGACGAGATCCCGTGGGACGATCTGGCCTTCCGCACGGTGCGCGAGGCGCTGCGGCATTACTTCGACGACCGGCGCCGAGGCGCCCTGGCAGGCGTCCACACGGTCGACGTCGTTTAGCGGCGCCACGGTCCGAATCGGCCACCGCGCTGAGGCGGCCTGGCCGGACAGCTATCATTTTCATAGCGTTATCAATCCATGACACCTTTCTTGCTTCCCCTGCTGTGCGGCGGCGCTGCGCTGGCCCTGCTGGCGGGCACCCCTGCGCAGGCCGAGGCCATCGGCGAAGTCGACACGGCCTTCAAGCTGATCGGGCCAGACCACAAGATCGTGGTCGAGGCCTATGACGATCCCAAGGTCGAAGGCGTGACCTGCTATGTCTCGCGCGCCAGGACGGGCGGCCTCTCCGGTGCCTTCGGCATGGCCGAGGACAAGGCCGAGGCCTCGATCGCCTGCCGCCAGATCGGGCCGGTCAGCATCAAGCAACCGCTGCCCAAGCGCGAGGAGGTCTACAGCGAACGCCTGTCGATCCTCTTCAAGCGCCTGCGCGTGGTGCGCATGGTCGACGCCAGGCGCCACACGCTGGTGTACCTGACCTACTCCGACCGGCTGGTCGAGGGCTCGCCGAAAAACGCTGTCACCGCGGTGCCGATCGACCGCGCCATCGATATTCCGCTGAAATGACGCCATGCGTTTCCTGCTGAACCTCTCCCCCACCCTTCGCGTCGCTGCAGGCGTCCTCCTGGGCGCCCTGCTGGTGGCCTGCTCGACGCCCACGCCACCCGCACCATCCGCGCGCCGCCGGGCACCGGCCGTGGTCGCACCCGCTCCTGCCCCGAAGGTGGCGCCGAAGCAGGCCAGCACGCCGCGGTTCATCCGGCCGGCGCCGGGTGCGGCGATCGCGCGCTTCGACGGGCACGGCAACAAGGGCATCGACATCGGCGGAGTATCGGGCGAGCCGATCGTCGCTGCGGCCGACGGCACCGTTGTCTATGCCGGCTCCGAGCTGCGCAGCTACGGCAACATGATCATCCTCAAGCACAACGACACCTTTCTGACCGCCTATGCGCACACCAGCGTGATGCTGGTCAAGGAAAACGATAGCGTGCGCCAGGGCCAGAAAATCGCCGAGATGGGCAGCAGCGAGGCCGGCCGGACCCAGCTGCACTTCGAGGTGCGCCGCAACGGCGTGGCCGTGGACCCCCAGCCCTACCTGGACGGCATGCCGGCCCACTGAAAAAGCAAAAAAGGCCCGAAGGCCCTTTTCTTGATTGCATCGCGTGCTCGACGCCGGTCAGCGCACCACGGCGATCTGCGTGCGGGCGCCGTTCTTGTAGGTGTAGAGCGTCAGCGCACCGTTCTTGATGTCGCCTTTTTCGTCGAAGGCGATCGGGCCGGTCACGCCCTTGTACAGGGTCTTGCCCACTTCCGGCAGGTATTGGGCCGGGTCGGCCGAGCGCGCCCGCACCATGGAATCGGCCAGGACCTGCACGGCGTCGTACACATAGGGCGCGTAGATCTGCACGTCGACCCCGTTCTTGGCCTGGAAGTCGGCCTTGTACTTTTCTAGCGGCGCCTTGAACTCCCCATCCACGCCGCCCGCCTCCGCGCACACCACCATGTCCTCGCCGATCGCGTCGCCAGCGAGCTTGGCCAGCTCGCCGGTGCACAGGCCGTCGCCGCCCATGAACTTGACGTTCAGGCCCAATTGCTTTACCTGCTTCAACATCGGGCCGCCGACGGCGTCCATGCCGCCGAAGAACAGGATGTCGGGCTTGGTGGCCTTGAGCTTGGTCAGGATGGCGTTAAAATCGGTCGACTTGTCGGTGGTGAACTCGTGGCCCACGATGGTGGCGCCGGCGGCCTTGGCGGCCTTCTCGAACTCCTCCGCCACGCCCTGGCCGTAGGCGGTGCGGTCGTCGATCACGGCGATGTTCTTGCCCTTGAGCGTCTCGACCGCGTACTTGCCGAGCGTGCCGCCGAGCTGCGTGTCGTCGGCCACCACGCGGAACGTGGTCTTAAAGCCCTGGCGCGTGTACTTGGGGTTGGTGGCCGAGGGCGAGATCTGCGGAATGCCGGCATCGCTATAGAGCTTGGAGGCCGGGATCGTGGTGCCCGAGTTCAGGTGGCCCACGATGCCGTTGACCTTGCTGTCGACCAGCTTCTGCGCGACCGCGGTGCCCTGCTTGGGATCGCCTGCGTCATCTTCGGCGAGCAGTTCGAACCGGGCTTCCTTGTCGCCAATCTTGAGGTGCCTGGAGTTCAGGTCCTCGATCGCCATGCGCGCGCCGAATTCGTTGTCCTTGCCCAGGTGGGCGATGGGACCGCTGGTCGGAGCGACGTGGCCGATCTTCACGACCAGCGCATCCGCCGGGGCCGCCGCGGCTGGCGCCGAAGCCGCCGGGGCGGTGGTTGCCGCGGGCGCGGCGTCCTCCTTCTTGCCGCAAGCCACGACCGTGAGTGCCGCCAGCGCGACCGCAGTCCATTTCAATTGCATGAGATCCTCCAGAAAGAAGTAAACAGGATGTCAAACCGATCGGCGCAGCCCAGTCACATCGGAGCGATTCCACGCCGCCGTGGCGAACGGTAGCGTCCTCGCGCCATCCGACCTGCGAGGCAGTTTAGCTGAAGGTTCCAGGCCGCCGGGTTGGCGTAGACCCGGAGTTGTCGCTCAGTTTGCAGGCCAGCGCGTCGAACACATGCGAGCGCGGCGGCGCCTCGATTTCATCGCGCAGGCGCGGCGCCATCGCATCGGCTTGAGGCTGCAGCACGGCCGACCCATGTCGCCGGAGAAAGAAGTCGCAACAGGCTGCGCGACGGACCGGCCGTCAGGCCCCGTCCCTGAGATCGTGCCGCCTCATCGTGTAGCCACGCTCGGCGTAATGACGCCAGCGCGCGCGGCCGGCCTGCCGGTCCCGCTCGTCGTCGGTGACGATGTCGATCAGCCGCTCGAAGCGCTCGAACCCCTCGGGCACCGTGGCGCCGAGATTGACCAGCACCTGCTGGTGCGGCAGCGCGCGGCGGGCCGAACCCGTCAGCACCACCGGCGAGCGCGACAGCACGCCGGGAGCGGCATCGTCGCGGCAATGGGCCACGAATTCGGTGGCATAGGCCCGCCAGAGCGCGAGGTCCATGTCGTCGAGCAGGGACGTCTCGCCTGTCACCACCACGCATGCGCCGCTGGCGAATGCCTTGCGCACCAGCCGGCAGCCGTGGCTGAGCTTGTCCGCCGCGTTGAAATGGAAATCGATGTCGGTCACGTCGCCGTGGCGGACGAGCGGGCGGCCTTGTGCGCCCCCTGGCCCCGCGCCGCAGCCGCCACCGCGTCCTGGCCTGCGCCGGTCGCCGCATGCGCCAGCAGGTAGTCCAGCAGCAACCCGACCGGCCGCCCGGTGGCACCCTTCTGCAGGCCGCTCTTCCAGGCGGTGCCGGCGATGTCCAGATGCGCCCACGGAAAATCTTCGGTGAAACGCTGGAGGAACTTGGCCGCCGTGATGGCCCCGCCGGCGCGTCCCGCAACATTGGCGACATCGGCGAAGTTGCTCTTGAGGCCTTCGGCGTAGTCGTCGTCGAGCGGCAGGCGCCAGCACAGGTCCTGCGACCGGTCGCCGGCCTGCGCCAGCTCCTGCGCCAGCGCCTCGTCGGTCGAGAACAGGCCGCTGCGCACCGCGCCGAGCGCGACGATGCAGGCGCCGGTCAGCGTGGCGATGTCGATCACCGCCGCTGGATTGAAGCGCTTGGCGTAGGCCAGCGCATCGCACAGGATCAGGCGGCCCTCGGCGTCGGTGTTGAGCACCTCGATGGTCTGGCCGCTCATGCTGGTGACGACATCGCCGGGCTTGAGCGCCTGGCCGTCGTTCATGTTCTCGCAGGCGGGAATCAACCCCACCACATTGAGGGCCGGCGCGAGTTGCGCAAGCGCGCGAAACACGCCGAGCACGCTGGCAGCGCCTCACATGTCGAACTTCATCTCGTCCATCTCGGCCGCGGGCTTGATCGACACGCCGCCGGTGTCGAAGGTGATGCCCTTGCCGACCAGCACCACCGGGGCGGCGCCCTTGGCGGCCCCCTGATAGCGCAGCACGATGAAGCGCAGCGGCTCGGACGAGCCCTGCGCCACCGCCATCAGCGCGCCCATGCCGAGCTTGGCGACATCCTTGGGCTTGAGCACCTCGCACTCGATGCCGGGCAGCGTGGCGAGCTGCTGCGCGGCCTGCGCCAGCAGCGAGGGCGTGCAATGATTGCCCGGCCGGTTGGCCCATTCCTTGGCGAGTTCGATGCCCGCCACCGTGGCGACGGCCCGCTCGAACGCCGTCCCCAGTCCGTCGATGGAAGCGGCGCCCAGCGTCACCGCGGCGATGCTGCGCGCCTCGGCCTTGGGCTTGGTCGTGACATACACGTAGCTCGCATCGGCACTGGCCAGCACGGCCGCGTGGACGCACTGGGCATCGGTCTTTTGCGCGAACAGCAGCGCGATCTGGCGGGGACTCGATGCCTTGAGCGCCTGGATCGCCGCCAACACCGCGCTGCGCACACGCGCCGCGGTACCGTCGCCGCTCGACACCAGCACCAGCATCCTGGCCGCGATGCCGGGCGGCCGGTACATCTGCAGCAACCTGCCGGGCTTGTCGGGCAGGTCGCCGGCCTTGCGCGCCTGGGCGATCAGCGTGGAAATCGGGTCCGTTGCCACCACCGGGCCCTCGGCCACCAGCACGATCAATGCGTCGGCAGGGCGATTCGATGCCTGGGCGGTGGTGAGAGGTTCGAGCTGAAAGTCCATAATCCGTTTTTTCCTCGCCGCGATGTTATTCCATTCCTCTTTGCGCAAGGAGCTGTCGCGCAGCTTCACCGCGACCCTGGTGGTGCTCGTCACCATCGTGATGACCATGATGCTGATCCGCACCCTGGGGCTCGCTTCCAGGGGCAGCGTCAACCCGTCGGAAGTGCTGCTGGTCATGACGTACACGGTGCTGGGGTACCTGCCCGTCATCCTCAGCCTCAGCCTGTTCGTGGCGATCGTCTCGACGCTCTCGCGCATGTACCGCGACAGCGAGATGGTGATCTGGTTCACCAGCGGGCGCGGGCTGGGCAACTTCGTGAAACCCCTGTTCCGCTTTGCCTGGCCGGTGCTCGCGCTGATCGCCGGCCTGGCGCTGGTCGGCTGGCCGTGGGCCAATTCGCAGACCCAGGGCATGCGCGACCAGTACCAGCGCCGCAGCGACATCGACCGCGTGACGCCGGGGCAGTTCCAGGAGTCGCCGGGGCGCAATCGCGTCTTCTTCATCGACAAGGACACGGCCGACGGCAGCACGGCGTCGAACGTGTTCATCTCGTCGATCGAGCGCAACCTGCAGATCACCACCACCGCGCGCAGCGGCCAGGTCGAGACGCTCGGAAACGAGCGCTACCTGATGCTGCGCGACGGCCAGCGGCTCGAGGTCCCGCTGGGCGCGGCCGACCTCAAGATCAGCGAGTTCAGCACCTACGGCGCGCGCATGGGCGGCGCCTCGGCCGCCACCGCCGAGGACACGCCGGCGCGCGTGCGCACTACGCTGTCGCTGCTGGCGGAGCCCACGCCTGCCGCGCAGGCCGAGCTGGCCTGGCGCCTCGGCATGCTGCTGGCCGCCATCAACTTCGTGCTGCTGGCACTGACGATATCGAGCGTGAATCCGCGGGTGGGCCGCAGCGGCAACCTGCTGTTCGCGCTGTTCGCCTTCATCGTCTACTACAACCTGCTCAACCTCGGGCAAAGCTGGATCGCCGCGGGCCTCTACGGCGCCGCCGGCTTCATGCTGGCGCTGCATGGCGGCGCGCTGCTGATCGGCATTGCCTGGCTGGCCAAGCGCCACAACAACTGGGGCGGCTGGCTGCGCCGCCGTCCCGCACCGGCCAAAGCATGAAAACATTGCGCCGCCTGGTCTACAACGAGGTCCTGCGGGCCGTGGCCTTCGTCACGCTCGGGTTCCTGAGCCTGTTCTTCTTTTTCGATTTCCTCGACGAACTGCAGTCCATCGGCAAACCGGCTTCGCTGGCGTACGGGCTGCCCCAGGCGCTCATGTATGTCGCGCTCCTGGTGCCGAGCCACCTCTACGAACTGCTGCCGATCTCGGTGCTGATCGGCACCATCTTCGTGATGGCGCGCTTTGCCCAGAATTCGGAATACACCATCCTGCGCACCAGCGGGCTCGGTCCGTGGCGGGCGCTGCGCACGCTGCTGGTGCTGGGGCTCGGCTTCGTGGTGCTGACCTTCGCGGTGGGCGACTACGTGGCGCCGGCCTCGGACCGCACCGCGCAGCTGCTCAAGTCGAGGTTCCAGGGGTTCATGAGCGGCAGCAACACTGGCGCCTGGCTGCGCGAGAAGCGGGGCGAGACCTCCTTCGCCGCCAACGTAGCCTCGATCGCCGGCGACGGCACGCTCAGGGGCATCCGAATCTTCGAGTTCGACGGACGCGGATTCATCGCCTCCCAGACCACCGCGGCCAGCGCCAGCATCGCACGGGACGGCTGGCAGCTGCGCGGGGTGCACCGCCAGCAGTACGAGACCCGCGGCACGGGCAACCAGGCGCGCGTCGTCACGCAGGATGTGCCCGAGCTCGCCTGGCCCAGCACACTCACGGCCGAGATGGTGTCGGTCGCGCTGCTGCAGCCCGACCGCATGGCCACGCTTGACCTGTTCGAGTACATCCGCCACCTCGACGCCAACGGCCAGACCGCCCAGCGCTACGAGATCGAGTTCTGGCGCAAGGTGTTCTACCCCCTGTCGTGCCTGGTGATGGTGGTGCTGGCGCTGCCCTTCGCCTACCTGCATTTCCGCTCGACCGGCATCGCCACCTATGTCTTCGGCGGCGTGCTGATCGGCATCAGCTTCTTCCTGCTCAACAACGTGTTCGGCTACATCGGCAACCTGAACAACTGGTGGCCCTGGCTGACCGCCGCCGCGCCCGGCCTGATCTATTCCATGATGTCGCTGGCGGCCTTTGGCTGGCTGGTGCTGCGGCACTGAGCGCATGCGCGGCGTCATCCTCTTTGCGCACGGCTCGCGCGATCCACGCTGGCGCGAGCCCATAGACGCCGTCGCGCGCCGCATGGGCGAACTCGACACCGGCGTACCGGTGGGCTGTGCCTACCTCGAGCTCATGTCGCCCGACTTGCGCACCGCCACTCAGGCGCTGGTCCAGCGCGGCGTCGCCTCGATCCGCATCGTTCCGCTGTTCCTGGGGGTCGGCCGGCATGCGCGGGAAGACCTGCCGCGGCTGGTGGAGGAACTGCGCGCCGCGCACCCCGGCATCGCGTTCTCCGTCACCGCCGCCGTGGGAGAGGAACCCGAGGTCATCGACCTGCTCGCCGGCCTTGCATTGCGACCCGGCATTACAAGCAAACCATAGATGCAAAAGCCATAATAAAGAATATAAATCGCCTTTATTTGTCATGAACCTGCATCAATTCAAATTCGTCCAGGAGGCTGTCCGGCGCAACCTGAACTTGACGGAGGCAGCCAAGGCGCTCCATACCTCGCAGCCGGGGGTTTCCAAGGCGATCATCGAACTCGAGGAAGAACTGGGCATCGAGATCTTTGCGCGCCACGGCAAGCGCCTGAAGCGCGTGTCCGAGCCGGGCCTTCACGTGCTGGCGAGCATCGTCCTGATCATGCGGGAGATCGGCAACCTGCGGCGCATCGGCGAGCAATTCAGCGCCGAGGACAGCGGCACCCTGTCCATCGCCACCACGCACAGCCAGGCGCGCTACGTGCTGCCGGTGCCGGTGGCCGGCCTGCGCCGCGCCTATCCCAAGGTCAACGTCAGCCTGCACCAGGGCTCGCCCGACCAGGTGGCGCGCATGGTGATCGACGAGGTGGCCGAGATCGGCATCGCCACCGAGTCGCTGGCCGACTACGCCGAGCTTGTGACCCTGCCCTGCTACGATTG
>JAQGLP010000129.1 GCA_028292835.1 Variovorax sp. | reverse complement strand
CGGCCTCGGTCGGCCTGTCGTACGGCGCGCACTCCAACCTGTGCGTCAACCAGATCCACCGCAACGGCAGCGAGGCCCAGAAGCGCAAGTACCTGCCAGGGCTGGTGAGTGGCGAGCACGTGGGCGCGCTGGCGATGAGCGAGCCGGGCGCCGGCTCCGACGTGGTCAGCATGAAGCTGCGCGCCGAGAAAAAGGGCGACCGCTACGTGCTCAATGGCGGCAAGATGTGGATCACCAACGGCGGCGACGCCGACACGCTGGTGATCTACGCCAAGACCGAGCCCGAGATGGGTGCGCGCGGCATGACGGCCTTCATCGTCGAGAAGGGTTTTGCGGGATTTGCCGCCGGCACCAAGCTCGACAAGCTGGGCATGCGCGGCTCCAACACCTATCCGCTCTACTTCGACAACTGCGAGGTGCCGGAAGACAACGTGCTGGGCGGCGAAGGGCAGGGCGCCCGGGTGCTGATGAGCGGCCTCGACTACGAGCGCGCCGTGCTGTCGGGCGGGCCGCTGGGCATCATGGCCGCCTGCATGGACGCGGTGCTGCCCTTCGTGCACGAGCGCAAACAGTTCGGCCAGAGCATCGGCGAGTTCCAGCTGATGCAGGGCAAGCTGGCAGACCTGTATTCCACCTGGCAGGCCACGCGCGCCTACGTCTACGCGGTCGGCAAGGCCTGCGACCGCAACGACCACGCGCGCAGCTTCAGGAAGGACGCTGCAGGCGCCATCCTCTACTCGGCCGAGAAGGCGACTTGGATGGCCGGCGAGGCGATCCAGGCGCTGGGCGGCGTGGGCTACACCCGGGATTTCCCGGTCGAGCGCCTGTGGCGCGACGCCAAGCTCTACGAGATCGGCGCCGGCACCAGCGAGATCCGGCGCATGCTGATCGGACGCGAGCTGTTCGCCGAAACCATATGACACCCCCAGGCTTCGCGCACCCCTGCAGGGGGCGGTCCGGCGGAGTCGGTGCCGCAGTGTCTTGCGCAACGGCATTCGCGACCGCCGATGCAGGCAGCAACAAGCGCTAGCGATACGAAATGACCAGGAGACCCACGTCATGAGCGCACTTACGAAAAGCATGGCCCGCGGCGCCACCGACGTGCCGCTGATCGAGCAGACCCTCGGCGACTTCTTCGACGACATGGCGGCGCGCCGGCCGGAGCGCGAGGCGCTGGTGAGCCGCCACGAGGGCAAGCGCTACACCTACCGCGAGCTGCAGGCCGCGAGCGACCGGCTGGCGAGCGCGCTGCTGGGCCTGGGCCTCGCGCCGGGCGATCGCGTCGGCATCTGGTCGCACAACAACGCGCCCTGGGTGCTGATGCAGATCGCCACGGCGAAGGTCGGGCTGATCCTGGTCAACATCAACCCGGCCTACCGCACGGCGGAAGTCGAGTACGCCCTCAACAAGGTCGGCTGCAAGGCGCTGGTGACGATGGCGCGCTTCAAGACCAGCAACTACCTCGGCATGCTGCGCGAGCTGGCGCCCGAGTGGGCGCACGGACAGCCGGGGCAGCTCGAATCGGCGGCGCTGCCGCACCTGCGCGCCGTAGTCTGGATCGACGCGCCGGGCGCGGGCGTCGACGAGCCCGGCCTGCTGCGCTTCTCGCAGCTCATGGCCAGCGGCCGCGCCAACGATCCGCGCGTGGCCGAGGTGCAAGGCACGCTCAAGGCCACCGACCCGATCAACATCCAGTTCACCAGCGGCACCACGGGCTTTCCCAAGGGCGCGACGCTGACGCACCGCAACATCCTGAACAACGGCTTCTTCATCGGCGAGTGCATGCGGCTCACGCCCGAGGACCGGCTGTGCATCCCGGTGCCGCTCTACCACTGCTTCGGCATGGTGCTGGGCAACCTGGCGTGCCTGACGCACGGCGCGACCATCGTCTACCCGAACGACGGCTTCGACCCGCTGACGGTGCTGGAGACCGTGCAGGCGGAAAAATGCACCGGGCTGCACGGCGTGCCGACGATGTTCATCGCCGAGCTGGACCACCCGCGCTTCCCGGAGTTCGACCTCTCGACGCTGCGCACCGGCATCATGGCCGGCTCGCCCTGCCCGACCGAGGTGATGAAGCGGGTCGTCGACCAGATGCACCTGCGCGAGATCACCATCGCCTACGGCATGACCGAAACCAGCCCGGTGAGCTGCCAGAGCGAGGCCGACACGCCGCTCGACAAGCGCGTCTCGACGGTCGGCAAGGTGCAGCCGCACCTGGAAGTCAAGATCGTCGATCCCGCCACCGGCGAGATCGTCGCGCCCGGCGTGGCGGGCGAGTTGTGCACGCGCGGCTACGCGGTGATGCACGGCTACTGGGACGACGAGCCCCGCACGCGCGAGGCGATCGATGCCGAGGGCTGGATGCACACCGGCGACCTCGCGACCATGGACGCCGAGGGCTACGTCAACATCGTCGGGCGCATCAAGGACATGGTGATCCGCGGCGGCGAGAACATCTACCCGCGCGAGATCGAGGAGTTCCTCTACCGCCACCCGAAGGTGCAGGACGTGCAGGTGGTCGGGCTCCCCGACAAAAGGTACGGCGAGGAGCTGTGCGCGTGGATCATCCCCAAGCCCGGCCAGGCGCTCGCCGAAGACGAGGTGCGCGACTTCTGCAAGGGCCAGATCGCGCACTACAAGGTGCCGAAGTACATCCGCTTCGTCACCGAGTTTCCGATGACCGTGACCGGCAAGATCCAGAAATTCAAGATCCGCGACGCGATGAAAGACCAGCTCGGACTGGACGAGGAAAAGACGGCCTGACAAGAACAGCCCACACCGCCGTGGCCCGGCCCTGCTTTGAAACAAGAACATGACCAAACTCGAATCCAGGCTCAATCCGCGCTCGGCGGACTTCCAGGCCAACGCGGCCGCCATGCGCGCGCTGGTCGACGACCTGCACCGGCAGTTCGCGCGGGTCGAGGCGGGCGGCGGCGAGGCGGCGCGGGCCAAGCACACCGGGCGCGGCAAGCTGCTGCCGCGCGACCGCGTGGCGCAGCTGCTCGACCCCGGCACGCCGTTCCTCGAGATCGCGCCGCTGGCCGCGCACGCCATGTACCTCGACAGGAACGGCCACGAATCCGCCCCCGGCGCCGGCCTGATCGCGGGCATCGGGCGCGTCAGCGGGGTGGACTGCATGATCGTGTGCAACGACGCGACGGTGAAGGGTGGCACCTACTACCCGCTGACCGTCAAGAAGCTTCTGCGCGCGCAGGAGATCGCCGAGCATAAACGCCTGCCCTGCATCTACCTGGTCGAATCGGGCGGCGCCAACCTGCCCAACCAGG
>JAQGLP010000112.1 GCA_028292835.1 Variovorax sp. | reverse complement strand
TGGCGCAAGGTGCGGTTGCTCCAGGTGGGTGCCCGGCCGCCGAAGAACATCCCGTCGTCGAACTGGTACTGACCGCCGGTCACGGCCGCCTGGCAGGCCTTCAGCCCGTGCCGCCCGATCCACTCGTCGATGGCGGCCTGGTTTTGCGGTGTCGGTGGCCACTGCTCGGGCAGCAGCAGCGCGTGCAGCTTGGCATAGGCCTTGTTGACCGGCAGTGGCTGCGCGAAGTCGACGAAGTTGCGGTTCAGGTCGACGTTCTCCTGGGTCACGCGCCGCCGGTGCGAGAAGCCGTGCGGGTTGAGCGCGTGCACGTAGATGACGCCCACGCCGGCCGCGCGCGCCTTCTCGCGCCACTCGGCGTCATGCAGGGCGAACACCTGCACGCCGCTGCCGCCATGGCCCTCGACGCCGTGGCAGGCGCTGCTGATGATCAGCCGGTGTTTGGCATCGGCCGGGCCGTCGCAGGCGACGTCCATTGCGAGGTCCTCGCCGTCGCGCCCCTTCAGCGGATGGGGGTGCGTTTCAATGCGCAGGCCGGCCAGCACGCAGGCTTCGAGGAACTTCCGGCGCGCCTGCGCGTAGCTGGAGGAAAAGGCTTCGGCGACGGCGATCACGCGGCGCCTTCCCGGGCGGGCCCGGCATTCAGGAACGACTCGGCCAGCCGCACCCAGCAGGTGGCCCCCAGCGGGATCAACTCGTCGTTGAAATCGTAACTGGCGTTGTGCAGCGTGCACGGGCCGCCGCCATGGTGCATTGCGCGGTGCGCGCCGTCGCCGTTGCCGATGAAGGCATAGGCGCCGGGCCGGGCCTGCAGCATGAAGGAGAAGTCCTCGGCCGTCATGGCCGGCTCCTGCGCCAGCACGTTGGCCTCGCCCACGATGCCGGCCATCACGCGGCGCGCGAAGTTGGCCTCATTGGCCGTATTGATGGTCGGCGGGTAGTTGCGGTGGAAGCGGAAGTCGCACTCGGCGTCGTGCGCCGCGCAGACATGCTCGGCGATCGTCCTCATGCGCGCCTCGATCAGGTCGAGCACCTCCAGCGTGAAGGTGCGCACCGTGCCGCCGAGCTCGCAGGTGTCGGGAATGACGTTGCTGGCCTCGCCGGCGTGGATCATCGTCACCGAGATCACGCCGGCATCGCCCGGCTTCTTGTTGCGCGTCAGGATGGTCTGGAAGGCCTGCACCATCTCGCAGGCGACGGGCACCGGGTCGATGCCGGTGTGCGGCAGCGCGGCGTGCCCGCCCTTGCCGCGGATGGTGATGCTGAACTCGTTGCTCGACGCCATGGCCGGGCCGGGGCTGACGGCGAACTGTCCGGCCTTCATGCCGGGCCAGTTGTGCATGCCGAACACGGCGTCCATCGGGAAGCGCTCGAACAGCCCCTCCCTGATCATCTCGCGCGCGCCGCCGCCACCTTCCTCGGCCGGCTGGAAGATCAGGTAGACGGTGCCGTCGAAGTCGCGGTGCTTCGCCAAGTGCTGGGCCGCGGCCAGCAGCATGGCGGTGTGGCCGTCGTGGCCGCAGGCGTGCATCCGGCCGGGGTGCCGGCTGGCGTGGGCGAAGGTGTTGAGCTCGGTGACGGGCAGTGCGTCCATGTCGGCGCGCAGGCCGATGGCACGCTCGCTGGTGCCGTTCTTCACGATGCCGACGACGCCGGTGGTGCCCAGCCCGCGGTGGAGGGGGATGCCCCATTCGGTGAGCTTGGCGGCCACCACGTCGGCGGTGCGCACCTCTTCAAAACACAGCTCCGGATGCGCATGCAGATCGCGTCGCACCGCGGCGATGCCGCCCGCCTGGGTGACGAGGGGTTCGATGAGTTTCATGGGCGGCAGTCTAGACCCCGGCCGGGATGCCGGCCAAGCGGGATTTCCCGCTGCCGCCCGGGCCCGGCCGGACGAGGCTCGCCTTCGGCGGGCGGACACGCGACCGACCTCCGAAACTCCCCGGTCAAAGTTAATATCCATCGTTTCCCGACGGGAACGAACCCCGCCAGGCGTTGCTCGCCGGACCCGGGCGCCGGCCTGCGCCGCCGTGGCGCGAGGCGCCTCCTGGCGGCCGGCTGGCTGGCTGCCGGGCAAAACTGCGGGCGCTTCAGGGGGCCGAGGCCGGCAGCGTCGAGCACCGACCATTTTCCAGGCAGAGGAACCGACCGCATGTCCCACATAACGCTGCCTCAGGACGAGCAGGCCCGTCGCCTCGCCGTCATGAAGCGCATCGCGCTCGGACTGCTGTGCGGCGCGGCGCTGGTCTATGCGCTGGCAAGCGCGCTCGATGACCAACATGCCGCCTGGGGCTACGTGGCGGCCTTCGCCGAGGCCGCGATGGTGGGCGCCATCGCCGACTGGTTCGCGGTGGTGGCGCTGTTTCGCCGCCCGCTTGGCCTGCCGATTCCGCACACCGCCATCATCCCGAGCAACAAGGACCGCATCGGCGCCAACCTGGCCGGCTTCATCTGCAACAACTTCCTGAGCACGCCGCAGGTGCTGGCCAAGGTGCGGGAGTTCGATGCGGCCGGCCGGCTGGCCGACTGGCTGGCCCGTCCGGCCAACGCGGCCCGGCTGGGCGGCTGGGCGGT
>JAQGLP010000556.1 GCA_028292835.1 Variovorax sp. | reverse complement strand
CTTTTGAGTTTTCTGCGCTCCACGATCCGCAGTCGGCGAACTTCCCGTCTGCAGTCTTGCAGTGCCTCGGCCCAGGGGTGAAGTTCATGCAGCCTCCGCGTAATCCGGCTCGTGTGACGCCATGCCTTTAAGGATCTCGTCCTCCAGCTGCTCAACCCGGCTGCCGGGCAGCAGATGAAAGATGTCCTGGCCGGCGTCGATCTCAAGGCGCATGCCCTCGGCTTCGAATACGAGCGGCTCGGCGGCCGTGATGCCGCAGACCGTGATCGAGTCCGGATAGCCAGGCTGGCAGTCTTCCGGCGCCCGGTTAAGGATGGCGCGCTGGCCGGCTTCGAACTCATAGTCGACGTCGATCTTCGAATCGCCGAATTTGACCAAGCAGGCGTAGTCGTTCTTCTTGACGGTGATGCTGATTTCCAGCTCGCCGATGGTGAGTTGGGTTTTCATGCGGGCACCTCGGCGCTTGCCTCAACCAGGTCAGCCATGTGCTTAAGCGTCAGGACGTGGGCCAGCATGATCTTGCCCTCGGCGTCTACGGCGATTGCGCGCAGGGTGGTGGCGATGTCCTTTGGACCAAGGACTGTCACCGGTGGCGCTGCTTTATTCTTGTTCATCCCATCCTCCATTAATCGCGCTGACGGCTGGTCAGTGCATGGAGAAAAGTATGATGCATCGTACAAAACATGTCAAGTGCATCGAACAATGTAGGCAAAACTATTTAACGCGTTCTGCATTTGTTGATCTGCGTCACCAAAGTTTCTTTACAGAAATTTGGATATGCGTAGATTTGGGGATGGACTAGAATCGCGTTTCCGCATTACCATACCGAAAAGCTGTATGGATGTACAGTATTAAGAAAAGGCAGGAACGTGATCGAGACGCTGACTAAGGCTGAAAAGGAACTGATCTTGGCATATCGCAGCATGCCGGCAGAGATTGCGCGCAACTGGGCCCGCGTTGCGAAGAGTTACGCGCCCCAGGTCGAAGAGAAGGAAAGACCGCTACTGCGTCTTGTGGGTAGCAGGAGCAGCTACGCGGCGTGATTTTTCGGTGAGCTCTGCAGACCTGCGGATGTAGTCTTTGCCAGCAGAGGTCGCCTCCCTATAGTGCGTCAGAAGCGCTAACTCTTCGGGGTCCACATAGGTAAGGGTGACAGGTATTGCGCCAGATCCGGGTGCTGTCCGCGGCTCCCCGCGCCCCATGATGATCCAGTCAACTTCGTAGCCAAGGGCATCGGCCATATTCTTGGCATACTCATAACCAATTTCTGCGCCTGGGTTTTTGAGGTAATTAGACATAGTTGCGCGAGTGCAACCAGCAACATCGGCTAGCCGGGACTGCTTCCCGTGCTCAGGCCCATCCATTTCGCCCAATATCTTTTTTAGTCGTT
Source organism: Variovorax sp. (assembly GCA_028292835.1). GTDB lineage: Bacteria > Pseudomonadota > Gammaproteobacteria > Burkholderiales > Burkholderiaceae_C > Variovorax. The sequence goes on along the minus strand of JAQGLP010000556.1, from coordinate 1,385 downwards.
CGCCCAATGTGCTCATGGGCCGGAATATATCGGCAAAAATGTACGATGTACTTGACGATAAAGTTTGACGTGTCATACTTTGCATATGGATACCTCAAAAATCATTCACGCAATTGGTGGCCGCAAAAAGGTCATCGAGATGACCGGGCTAACGCGATCCACAATCTGTTACTGGGTCGTTAACAACCGCTTCCCCAAGCCGTGGCTCAAGTTCTTCCAGGCGAAATACCCGCGCCTTAACTGGAAAGAATTGCTGGACGCCCCTCCGCCTGAATCGAAATAGCGAATTTCCTGCATTTCTCTCTGCATCAATTAAAACCACCGAGACCGCCTTCATGAGCCTTCCTTTAATCGACCTACGTTACAAGCTGCCCACTGACTTGAATGCCGTTCTTGACGCCCTGGCTGAAGCAACCGGCAAGGAAAAGTCGCTTATTGCAAGAGAGTTCATCGAGCGCGAACTAACGAGAGAGTTGACTAAGTCGCGCAAGATTTATTCTGAACTAGAACAGATCGGAATGCTTGACCTGATAGGTGACAGGCGCGGCGTTGCAGGCAGGGAATAGAGAGTTTGTCCTACAAACCGCCGCCGAGACACCCATGATTACAAGACAACCGACTATTCCTCATCCGCTGCTCGACAAGATTGCCGCTGATTTCAGGTTAAAGAACGACTACCAGCTAGCCCGCTTTCTTGGGGTTGGTGCATCTGTACTTAGCAAGTTGCGCACAGCTCATGCTAATGGCGGCATGTACAAGGGCAGCAAATACCGCCTATCTGGCGACGTAATTCTGGCCATCCACGAAAAGACCGGCATGTCGGTCGCCCAAATAAAGGCGCTCGCCGGACAAGCATGAAAACTCAAGTAGCAGAAACATCGCTGGCCGCCTATCACTCCACGCCAGCTCGTGAACTCAACCGCCGCGAAGCCGAAATCATGATCCTGTTCGGGAATGACTCCGTTGTCATGAGCCGCAAGCAGATCTGGCAAGTCCTGTGCGAGAACTTCGGCAACAGGGCGCCAGGCGAGGGCGGCGTGTGCGGCCGCGTGAATGCCTTGGTTGCGGCCGGCCGCCTCGTGCACCGCGGCGAGCGCATCGACGAACACTCCCGCAAGCCGCAGCAGCTGGTCGGCCTGCGCCAGCGCAACCAGGTGGAGCTTTTTCAATAATGCCCGAACAAATCATCCCCATCGCCGACATCAAGGCCCGCGCTGCTGAAGCGTTTGCCGATGACCAGCCGATATGCACCTGCCCATATCCATTCGGCTCCGAAGCCCGCGCTATCTGGCTGAGCGAGTATGCCGCGCTGTCGAATCAATCGTGGGTGGCGGCGTGAATATCGTGATCTTGACCCTTGCGGTCGTGTGCGCGCTCTGCGGCGC
>JAQGLP010000081.1 GCA_028292835.1 Variovorax sp. | reverse complement strand
AGCACCGTGAGGTTGGGAAACAGGTTGGTCAGCTGGAACGCCCGGCCCAGCCCGGCGCGCGTGCGCGCGGACGCCGACAGCCCCGACAGCAACTGCCCGTCGAGCGACACCGTGCCCGCGCTCGCCTTGAGCTGCCCCGAGATCAGGTTGAAATACGTCGTCTTGCCCGCCCCGTTGGGCCCGACGATGGCCGTCAGCGTGCCGGGCGCGAACGCGCAGCTGACCGCGTTCACGGCCACGTGCCCGCCGAAGCGGATGGTCAGGTCTTTGGTTTCGAGCATCGATATTGCGTCATGCGGCTACTGGCAGGCGCAACCGCATGCGCAGTCCGCCGCCGGTAAGAGACCCTTCCAAGAACACCGCGGAACCGGCTCCGCCGGGCCGCCGGTGTTGCCCCCTGCAAGGGGGTGGGCAAAACGACACGAAGTGCGCGAAGCCTGGGGGTTTACTTGTTCTTTATGGGAATGTCCATCTCCGACGCCTTGATCTCATGCACCAGCTCCGGCACACCCCAGGCGAAGGCCGGGTCGGCCTTGATCTTGAAGTGGTACATCGACTGCATCGCCTGATGGTCTTCCTTTCTGAAGGTCATCGGGCCCTTGGGCGTCTCGAAGCTCATGCCTTCCATCGCCCCGATCAGCTTGTTGGTGTTGGTGTCGCCGCCGGTCTTCTTGAGCGCCGTCACCACCGCCATGGCGGCCGAGAAGCCGCCCGCCGTGAAGAAGTCCGGCGGCGCCTTGAACTGCTTGTAGTGCGCCGCGACCAGCGCCTCGTTGACCGGGTTCTTCGGGATGCCGAAGTAGTAATACGTCGCGCCCTCCATGCCCGGGAACTGCTTGTAGCTGGCCATCGCCGGCAGGATGTTGCCGCCGGTGGCGATCTCGATGCCGTAGCGCTTCAGGTCGAGATCGGCGATCTTGAACGGGTTGCCCGCCCCGGCCCAGACGATCCAGATCACCTTGCGGCCCGGCAGATCCTTGAGCTTGTCGATCAGGCGTTGCGCACCAGCGGTGAAGTCGGTGGTGTTCTGCGGCAGGTACTCCTCGTGGACGATCTTCGCCTTGTGAACCGCGTCCTTGAAAGCCTTCACGCCGTCGCGCCCGAACGCGTAGTCCTGCGCGAGCGTGGCGATGCTGACGCCGGGCTTGTCGAGCGCCACCGCGTTGCTGATGGCGTCCTGGCTCGAATTGCGACCTGTGCGGAAGATGTACTTGTTCCACTTGTCGCCGGTGATCGAGTCGGCCACGGCGGGCTCGACCAGCAGGATCTTCTTGTACTCCTCGGCCACCGGCAGCATCGCCAGCGCCACGCCCGAGGAGGTCGGGCCGATGGCGAGCGCCGCCTTGTCGTCGGCGTAGGCCGCGGCCAGCAGCGACTTGCCGAGGTCGGGCTTGCCCTGGTCGTCCTTCTCGATCACGACGATCTTCTTGCCGCCCACGGCCATGGTGCCGCCGGTGGCGTAGTCGAGTCCCATCATCAGGCCGGTCTGCGTCTGCTTGCCGTAGGCCTCCAGCGGGCCGGTCTTGCTGTAGACGTGGGCGATGCGGATCTCGCCCGACTGGGCCCAGGCCGGGGCGGTAAAGACGCTGGCGACCAGCGTGCCGAGTGCGGCCAGGGCGATGAGGGAGCGGCGGTGCATGGATGTGTCTCCTGGGGATACGGGGATCACTGAATATTGCACAGTTCATGCAACTGCCGAGCTGTCGATTTCAAGAAAACGATCTCGAAAACCCTTGCCTCCCGTGGGTTCGCCGAGCCACGGCAGCAAGGCGCGACGGCGTCGCCGCACGCCGTGCAGGGCGGCGGCGAACGCCGGATGGGCTGGTGGCTTTATTCGCCGACCAAGCCGCTCGACGGCTTCGTCATGAAAGAGGCGATGGCGTCGGCGTAGCGTGCGTATTGCTCGACCGGTCCGAGATGCGCCGCGCGGCTCACCGCGACCCGAACGGACGACGGAATGTCGCGTTCCATCCGGTCGCTGGCCGAAGGAAGGGTGGTCACGTCCTCGTCACCGGAGATGATCAGCGTGGGCACCCGGATCTTGGTGAGAACGTCCGACCCGTCCCAGTGCAGCATGCCCAGGACGCCCTGCGCGACCACGCCCGTGGACGAGCGGTAGGCGTAGCTGGCCATCTCGTCGAGTTGGTCCCAGGTTTCGGCACCGGCAAAGGACTGCTTGGCCAACTGGAGATGCGCAAGGCCGCTCTGGTAAGCGAACCAGCCGAATGCGCGTGCCACGGGAGACACCCAGGTCACGACGTGCAGCAGCGGCTCGTAGACCGGCTTTTGAAGCTTGCGGGAAAACTCGGCCCCCTTTTTCGTCTCGACCGGGTTGGTGAAGGTCGTGTTGACCTGCACCAGGGCGCGCACGTCGCGCCCCATCTTTTCCGGGAAGCGGCGGGCGTATTCAATGTTCAGGATGCCGCCGATGCTGTGGCCCACGAGAACCACCGGTCGGTCCTTGATGCTGGAGACGACGCTGTCGAGGTCGCTGGCCAAGGTCTGCATGGAATAGTCCCTGGCCCTTGACGACTCCCCCAGACCAGGCAGGTCCCACACGACGATGTGAAAACGGTCCTTGAACGCGCTGATCACGTAGTCCCAGTCGTGCCGATCGGCGCCCCAGCCGTGCGTCAGCACCAGCGTCGGCGCGCCTGCCGGTCCGTAGTGAGCCACCGTCAGATCCGCACCGCTGGCGCCGCGCACCTTGCCGAGGGTCGCCGCCGGGAGGTTCTGCGGCTCATGCGTGGCTGGATAGAACGCCTGGACGAGGTGCCTGCCGGCAAACACCCAAAGGAGCATCACAAGCGCCAGGCCCATCAGCAGGGCTTTCTGCCGAGGCGGGCGCGGGTAGACGACGACCTCCCCGGTGGCGGTGGGATCATTGGCATCTCGTTTCGTTCTGACGACCATCGCAGGATGCGGCCGGTTCGCCAGGTAGAAAAGATAGATCGCCGCCCCCAGAATCGCCGAGGTGGCAAGACCGAGCACAAGCAGAACCAAAATCTGAGCGGGGTGTGCAACCATGGGAACCTTCGTTGTTTGCCATGGTTCAGTTTGACGAAGCCCGGCTTTGGTTGACTGTAGTCAAATGGAATCATTGAGCGTCCGTCTGCTCGGGCAGTCCCGGACGCCATCGGCTTCGATGCCAGCGATGCGCGCGTATTGCCGGACATCGCCCGCCAAGCGCCGCGCTCCCTCTTCCACCGACCGGGCCCGGGCCCTTCCCGAAACACGAGGCACATGAGTTCATTCAGACTGATCGGCACGCTGGTCTGCCTGCCGCTGGCCCTGGCGGCCTGCGGCGTGACGCGGCCGCCGACCACCGCCATCGC
>JAQGLP010000069.1 GCA_028292835.1 Variovorax sp. | reverse complement strand
GCCGCCCCATGAGCCGCCTCGTCGTCGTCTCCAACCGTGTCGCCGACCCGCGCAAGGCGGCCGCCGGCGGGCTGGCCGTGGCGCTGGGCGACAGCCTCCAGCGCACCGGTGGCATGTGGTTCGGCTGGAGCGGCACGGTGCTGCCGGCCGGCACGCCCGCCGCCGACCCGCCGCCGCGCACGCAACAGGCCGGCAACGTCACGCTCGCCACCATCGACCTGTCGCAGGAAGACCACGACAGCTACTACCTCGGCTACAGCAACGACGTCCTGTGGCCGGTGTTCCACTACCGGCTCGACCTGGCGCACTTCGACGCCGGGTTCATCGACGGCTACCGGCGCGTCAACAAGCTGTTCGCGCGCAAGCTGCTGCCGCTGCTCAGGCCCGACGACATCGTCTGGATCCACGACTACCACCTGATCCCCCTGGGCGAAGAACTGCGCGCGCTCGGCTGCCGCCAGCGCATCGGCTTCTTCCTGCACATCCCGCTGCCGCCGCCGCTGATCCTGGCGGCCATCCCGCAGCACGAATGGCTGGTGCGCGCGCTGTTCGCCTGCGACCTGGTGGGCTTCCAGAGCGAAGCCGACGTGGACCACTTCGCGCGCTATGTCGGCGTCGAGGTGGGCGCCGAGGCGCTCGACCGCTACCACTACCGGGCCTTCGGCCGCACGGTGCGGGCGCAGGCGTTCCCGATCGGCATCGACGTCGACGAGTTCTCCGCGCTCACCCATGCTCGGGAAGCGCGCGACATGTACGAGACCATCAAGCGCGAGTACTCGACCCGGCGCCTGCTGGTCGGCATCGACCGGCTCGACTACTCCAAAGGCCTGCCGAACCGGGTGCGCGCGTTTCGCGACCTGCTGGCGCGCTTTCCGGAAAACCGCCGCAGCGCGACCCTGATCCAGATCGCCTCGCCGACCCGCGAAGCGGTCGATGCCTATGCCGACATCCGGCGCGAACTCGAATCGCTGTGCGGCGCCGTCAACGGCGACTACGGCGAACTCGACTGGATGCCGGTGCGCTACATCCACCGCAACGTGGCGCGCAAGCGCCTGCCCGGGCTGTGCCGCGCGGCCGCGGTCGGGCTGGTGACGCCACTGCGCGACGGCATGAACCTGGTGGCCAAGGAGTACATCGCGGCGCAGGACCCGGCCGATCCGGGCGTGCTGGTGCTGTCGCGCTTCGCGGGCGCGGCCGAGCAGTTGAAGGAGGCGCTGCTGGTCAACCCCTACGACACGCATGGCACGGCGGAGGTGATGCAGCGCGCGCTGCGCATGCCGCTGGAGGAGCGCCGCGAGCGCCACCGCCAGCTGCTCGCTCGCATCCGCGAGCACGACGTGCACTGGTGGCGCCGCAGCTTCCTGCAGGCGCTGTCCGAGACCGAGCCCCTGGAATAAAACCCACTGTGGGCGTCGAGCAAGGCGCAGCTTCGTTCGCTGGGCTTCGCTGCGTGCAAACTCCGCCCATGCCATCTGCCGTGCCCCTGCTGGAAGTCACCGACCTCGCGCGCCACTACACGCTGCCGCGCGAGAAGCTGTTTTCGCCGCCGCCCGTGCTCAAGGCGCTCAACGGCGTGGGCTTCTCGGTCGAGGCCGGACGCAGCCTGGGCATTGTCGGCGAGTCGGGATCGGGAAAATCGACCCTCGCGCGGCTGGTGATGGCGCTCGACACCCCCACCACCGGCAGCGTCCGGCTGCTCGGGCGCGACCTGCACCGGCTGCCGCCCGACGAGCTGCGGGCGGCGCGGCGCGACATCCAGATGGTGTTCCAGGACCCCTACGGCTCGCTCGATCCGCGCCGGACCGTGGCACGCATCGTGGCCGAGCCGCTGGAAGCGCTGGCCGATGCCGCCGAGCGCGGCAACCGGCAGGCGCGGCGCGAGCGCGCCGCCGAGGCGCTGGCGGCGGTCGGCCTGCGCGGCAACGACCTCGACAAGTACCCGCACGAGTTCTCCGGCGGCCAGCGCCAGCGCATCGCCATCGCGCGGGCGCTCATCACGCGGCCCAAGCTGATCGTGGCCGACGAGCCGGTGAGCGCGCTCGACGTGTCGGTGCAGGCCCAGGTGCTCAACCTGATGCAGGACCTGCAGCAGCAGTTCGGGATCAGCTACCTGCTCATCAGCCACGACCTGGCGGTGGTCAACCACCTGTGCGACGAGGTGTGCGTGCTGCACCGCGGACTGATCGTCGAGCGCGGCACGCCGCAGCGGCTGTTCGCGCATGCCGAGCATCCGTACACGCGGGCGCTGCTGGCGGCCGTGCCACGGGCGGAACCGCCACCGGCTTCCCCGTCGGCCACCCTGTCCGCCTCGGCCGTCTGAGCAAAAATTTGCAGGCCGGCGCATGGCTCAAGCATGATGTAACGCCGTATTTCCTTCGCCTTTTGACTTTTCAATCCCTGGAGTCCCCGACCATGTTGAAACGCCGTACCGTCCTCGCGTCCGCCGCCTTGGCCGCCACCCTGCCCCCGCTCGCGCTCGCGCAGGGCCGCAAGGACGCCCTCGTGATCGGTATGGCGCTGGAGCCGCCGGGGCTGGACCCGACCGCCGGCGCCGCCGCCGCGATCGCCGAGATCGTGCAGTACAACATCTTCGAGACGCTCACCAAGATCAATGCCGACGGCAGCGTGGCGCCGCTGCTGGCCGAGAGCTGGGAGGTCTCGCCCGACTTGAAGACCTACACTTTCAAGCTGCGGCGGGGCGTCAAGTTCCAGAACGGCGAGCCGTTCAACGCGCAGACTGTCAAGTTCAGCTTCGACCGTGCCGGCGGCGACAAGAGCATCAACAAGGACAAGCGCACCTTCGCCAACCTCAGCACCCAGGCGGTCGACGAGTACACGGTGGTCATCCTCAACAAGGAGATCGATCCGGACCTGCTGTTCGTGCTGGGGCAGGCCACCGCCAGCCTGGTCGAACCCAAGAGCGCCGAAGGCAACGCCACCCAGCCGGTGGGCACCGGCCCGTACAAGCTCGACAGCTGGAGCAAGGGATCGTCCTGCGTGCTGAGCAAATGGGAAGGATTCCGCAATCCCGGCGTGGTCAAGATCAGGAAGGTGACCTTCCGCTTCATCGCCGACCCGGCGGCGCAGGCGGCCTCGCTGCTGGCTGGCGACGTCGACGTCTTCCCGCGCGCGGCCACGCGCATCGTTCCGCAGTTCAAGAACGACCCGCGGTTCCAGGTGATCCTGGGCGGCTCGCGCGCCAAGACCATCCTGGCCATCAACAATCGCAAGAAGCCGCTCGACGACGTGCGGGTGCGCCGCGCCATCCTGGCCGCCATCGACCGCAAGGCCGTGATCGAGGGTGCGGCCGACGGCTTCGGCACCGCCATCGGCAGCCACTACGTGCCGGGCGCGCCGGGCTACGTGGACACCACCGCCCTCAACCCCTTCAACATCGAGAAAGCCAAGGCGCTGCTGGCCGAGGCCGGCGTCAAGACTCCGCTCGAACTCACCATGACGCTGCCGCCGCCGCCCTACGCGCGCCAAGGCGGCGAGATGATCGTGGCGCAACTCGCCAAGATCGGCATCAACGTGAAGGTGCAGAACGTCGAGTGGGCGCAGTGGCTCAGCGGCACCTACGGCAACAAGAACTACGACCTGTCGATTATTTCGCACGTCGAGCCCTTCGACCTCGGCAACTACGCCAAGTCCGACTACTACTGGGGCTACCAGTCGAAGTCCTTCGACCAGTTGTTCGACAAGATCAAGACCACCGCCAACCCGGCCGAGCGCAACAGGCTGCTGGGCGACGCGCAGAAGCTGCTGGCGACCGATGCGGCCAACGGCTTTTTATTCCAGCCGATCTTTCCGACCATCGCCAAGAAAGGCGTGAAGGGCCTGTGGAAAGACATGCCGATCTTC
>JAQGLP010000020.1 GCA_028292835.1 Variovorax sp. | reverse complement strand
GCAGGCTCGAAGAGTTCGAACGCATCTGCGGCGATGCGCTCCAGCGACACCGGCACGAGGTCGCTGGGCTGCACGCGATTCTCGATGTCAGAGATATGCAGCAGCGCTTGGAACATGCGCAACAGCAGCCGCGCCTGCGCGCCGGTTTGCGCAACCACTTCGGCATATTCGTCGCGCGTCAACGGGTAGTTCTCGGCATATTCAAGGCCGGCGAGCATGCGCGTGAGCGGCGTCCGCAAGTCGTGCGCGACATCGTCGGTCACGCCCTTCACCTCGCTCAGCAGGCGCTCGATCTCGTCGAGCATTCGGTTCACGACGATTGCAAGCCGATCGACGTCGTCGTGGTTGCCCCTTATGGGCAGGCGCTCGCTCAACCGGCCTTCGACAATGCGTTCGATGGCGCAGGTGGTCGCGTCGAGTCGGCGGGTCGCCGTGAGCCCCAGCGCGAGCGCGCCGATCAGCCCTGCGGGAAAGATCAGCGCGGCAGCGCCGCCCATGGCGTGCACCAGCAACTCGTCGAACTCGCGCATGGCATACACGTCCTGCCCCGCGACCAGCACCAGCCCGGAATCGAGCACGCGCGCGACCGCGCGAATCGGTCGATCGCCATCCGGTCCCTTCAAGCGCATGTCGAAGGGCCTGTCATAAGTAGCGATCTGCCGTACCGGATCGATCACGCCCGCGAGGCGTTCACCCGATGCCGAGAAGACGGCGGCCGGTTGCCGCAGCGCGGTGTCGCGCACGGTGCGCCGGCTCACTTCCTGCACCAGGGCATCCGGCGCCAGCTGGCCCCATCGATCCATCTGCGCGGTGAGCGCAACATCGACCTCGCGTGCCAAATAACCGGCCGTCTGCCAGTACAGATAAGCAATGACGGCCGCTGCCGCCGCGCCGAACACCGCCAGAAAGAGCAGTGCGATGCGAAAACTCGTCGTGCGCGGAATGTCACGCAGCTGCTTTGAGTACATAGCCCGCCCCTCGCACGGTGTGGATCATCGGCGCTTCCCCTTCGGCATCGACCTTGCGGCGCAGTCGGCCGATGTGGACTTCGATAACGTTGGTGCGCTCGTCGTAACGGTAGTCCCATACGGCCTCGAACAGCATCGTGCGCGTCACGATCTGACCGGCATGTTGCATCAGGTAAACCAGCAGGGCATATTCACGCGGCACAAGCTGGACCTTGCGCCGACCGCGCCGCGCGATGCGCGTCAGCAAGTCGACGACGAGCTCGCCGCACTGGATCTGCTGGCCTTCGTCGTCGCGGCCCTTGCCGCGTCGGCGCAGCAAGGCCTCCAGCCGCGCGATCAACTCGATCGATTCGAAGGGTTTGCTCAGGTAATCATCCCCACCGGCACGTAGGCCGCGCACGCGCTCGTCGAGATCGGACAGCGCGCTCAGGATTAACACCGGTGTCTGCACACCTGCGGCGCGCAGGGCAGTGAGCACGCCGAGCCCGTCGAGTCCCGGCAGCAAACGATCCAGCACAATGACATCGAAGTCGCCGGAGGCCGAGAGCACCAGACCCTTGCGGCCGTCGTCCGCATGCTCGACGGCATAGCCTTCCTCGACCAGCGCGATGGCGATCGCGCGTGCGGTAAGCGGGTCGTCCTCGACGATCAATATCCTGGTCATTTCACTTTCATCAGCTCTTCGCCAGCGCCCACAATCAAGCGTTATGCGAATCCTTCTGATTGAAGACGATCTGCGTACGGCATCGTATTTGATTCGAGCCTTTCGCGAGAGCGGCCACTTGGCCGACCATGCGTCCGACGGCGCGACCGGACTCGTGATGGCCCGCGACGGCATGTACGACGCGCTGGTGCTCGACCGCATGTTGCCGGCCCTGGACGGCTTGCAGGTGGTGCAGGTGCTTCGGCGCGAAGGGGACCGCATGCCGATCCTGATGCTGAGCGCGTGGGGCGCGACGTACCATCGCGTCGAGGGACTGAAGGCGGGCTGCGACGACTATCTGCCCAAGCCCTTCGCTTTCGTCGAAGTGCTGGCGCGCCTCGAGGGACTGCTAGACCGCGCAGCGCGGCGACCCATCGACCACGTCCTTCGAGTGAACGACCTCGAGCTCAACCTGCACGTGCGCGAGGCGAAGCGGGGCGACAGGCCTATCGTGCTCAACCTGCGCGAATTTCTGCTGCTGGAACGGTTGATGCGTCACCCCGGCCGCATCGTGACGCGCGCCATGCTGCTCGAATGTGCTTGGGACTACGACTTCGAGCCGCCCGACAACCTGATCGACAAGCACATGCACCGCCTGCGCAAGAAGATCGATGCCGACGCCGACGAGGTGCTGATCCACACGGCGCGCGGTATCGGCTATTCGATCGGCGCCCGGCCGGCCGAGTTTTCTAAACAATAAGTTAGGTTGGCGCGACCTCGGCGCTAACAGTCTCTCGCTATCTTCACTGCACCGGCCAATCGGCCTTCCGTGCTTCGGTGCAAGAACGCAACTCCTGCGAGAGAAACATGCCCAGTTCGCCCTTTCCTCGATTTCCGCTGCGCGTCATGGCAGCCGTCATGTTGGCAGTGCTCGGCGGCTGCTCCATGGTGCCGATCTACAAACAGCCGGGCATGACACTGCCGACACAATGGTCCAGTCATCCGGGCAATGCGCAGCCGTCGACCATACAGGCTGATCCGCCCGAATGGTGGAAGTCCTTCGGCAGCGCAGAGCTCGACGCGCTGGTCGCACGCGGCCTTGCCGATGGCTTCGATCTCAAGATCGCGATCCACCGGCTCGAGCAGGCGCAGGCGCGCGCCGGCATTGCCAGCGCCGCCCAATATCCGACGCTTGGCCTGGCGATCAACGGATCGCGCGGCACATCGAGCTCCAGCACCAAGCGCAGCGCAACGCTGCAAGCCAGCTACGCGCTCGATCTCTGGGGCCTCAACCGCGCCCTTGCCTCCTCGGCGCGCGCGACGGCCGAATCGAGTGGCTTCGACATGGAAATCGCCAAGGTCACGCTCGTCTCGTCGATTGCCAGCACCTACTTTCAGGCGCTCTCCCTCAACGAGCGCGTCCGGCTCGCACAGCTGCTCGCCAAGGATGCTCAGGCCATGCTCTCGCTGGTCCAGACGCAGGCCCGCCTTGGCGCCGCGTCCGACCTCGAAGTGGCACAGCAACGCAATGCGCTTCAGACCTTTCAGGCGGCGGTGCCCATCCTCATGCAACAGCGCGATCAGGTCACCGGTGACCTTGCCGTGCTGATCGGCGACCTCCCCGAGAACCTTCACCTCGTGGCAGAAAACCTGCGCGACGTGCGCATTCCAGATGTCGCAGGCACGGCGCCTGCCGATGCGATCGCGCGCCTGCCCGAAGTGCGGTCGGCCGAGGCGCGGCTGAAGGCGGCCGACTTCGACATCGGTGCAGCGCGCGCGGCCTTTTTGCCTTCGCTGTCATTGGCAGGGGGCTACGGCACCCTGTTGAACCCGTCTGCCGCACTCTGGACCGTGGCTGGCTCCGTGCTTCAACCGCTCTTCGATGCCGGTCAGCGTGAGGGCCAGTTGCGCGTCGATCGCGCGCATGCCGAAGAACTCGTCGTCACCTACAAGAAGGCGATCGCGACCGCACTGCAGACCGTGGAGAGCCAGATGAGTGCAACCTCGGCCACGCGCGACGCCGAGCAGCTCGACGAAGCGGCCCTGCAATCGGCGCGGCAGGCCCTCGACCTGGCCCGCATCCGCATGACGAACGGAGCGACAGACTTCCTCACCGTGCTGCTGAGCGAACGCACGCTCTACCAGGCGGAGGACACGGCGCTCCAGATCCGCCTGCAGCGCCTTCAGTCCACCGTCGGCCTGTACCGCGCGCTCGGCACCGGTCAGAGCCTGCCGGACGAAAGCGCGACTGCCACGGTTCCCTCTTCTCATCCATGGGTTGCCACCATCGCAAAGGAAACGTCATGAACTCCCTCACGCCGTACCGACGTCATCTCTGGCTTCTGCCGCTTATCGCCATCCTCGCAGGCGTGACGATCCAGCTTCGTCCGACCCTGTCGTTGGCCAAGGCAGCGCCCAGTGCGCCGCAGCCGATTCCCGTCACGGTCGCGTCTGCGCAGAAGCAGAACCTGCCACTGTGGCTTGACGCCATCGGCACGGTGACTTCGTTGAATGCGGTCACCGTTCGACCGAGGGTCGACGGCCAGTTGCAGGAGGTCAATTTCACCGAGGGCCAACATGTCAAGGCGGGCGAACTGCTGGCCGTGATCGACCCGCGTCCCTTGCAGACGACGTTGACCCAAAGCCAGGCCATGCTCGCGCAGGAGGAAGCCAAGCTCGCCAGCTACCAGGTCGACCTGAAGCGCGCCAGCGCCCTCGCAGCAGCGGGTGCCGGCCCGGCGCAAACGGTGGACACGTTGCGCGCACAAGCTGCCACGCAGACCGCCACCGTGCAGGCGGCTAAGGCGGCGGTCGACAGCGCGAAGCTGCAGTTGAGCTTTACGCGCGTCGTCTCGCCGGTCGACGGGCGCGCAGGCCAACGGCTTGTGCCGGTGGGCTCGATGGTTCATGCCACCGACGTCGCGGGCCTCGTGACGGTGACTCAGATGAATCCGATCTGGGTCACGTTCTCAGTGCCGCAAGACGTGCTCCCTTCGGTGCTTCGCCAGTCCGCCAGCAAGCCGCTCAAGGTGGCGGCGCTGGAACGCGACAACGCGCGTCCACTCGCCGAAGGCGAACTCGTTTTCGTTGACAGTCAGGTGACGTCGACCAACGGCCAGATCCAGTTGAAGGCACGCTTCGACAACATCCGTTCCACGCTGTGGCCCGGCGGCCTCGTGGCCGTCCGGATGCTGCTGCAGACGCAGGCCGACGCGACCGTGGTGCCGCAGGCCGCTGTGCAGCAAGGTTCCAGCGGGGCCTTCGTCTACGTGTCGAACGCGCAGCACGCCGCCGAAGTGCGGCCGGTGATCGCGGGCGATGTGGTCAACGGCATGCAGTGGATTCGCTCGGGCCTTCAGCCCGGCGAAACCGTGGTGACGCAAGGCCAGTCGCGCCTTGCGGCCGGCCTGCCACTCGCCGAGACGCCACAGCCAGCATCGCAACAAGTGGCGCAGGTGGCCAGTACCGCCAGCACACCCACCGCAGCCGCCACTTTGGGAGCCAGGCCGTGAACTTGTCAGAACCTTTCATCAAGCGCCCTGTCGCGACCTGCCTGCTGGCCCTGAGCCTGCTTCTGGCCGGCGCCCTCGCCTATTTCAATCTGCAGGTCGCACCGCTACCGCAGGTCGACTTCCCGACCATCTCGATCTCGGCCAACCTTTCGGGCGCAAGTGCCGAGACGATGGCGACCTCGGTCGCCACCCCACTCGAACGCGTGCTGTCGCAAGTGCCGCAGATCACGTCGATGACCTCGTCAAGCTCGCTCGGCACCACCCAGATCGTGCTGCAGTTCGACTTGGCCCGGAACATCGACGGCGCCGCGCAAGACGTCGAAAGCGCCATCGCGTCCGCCGCTCGCAGCCTGCCGAAGTCGATGACCGCGCAGCCGTCCTACCACAAGGTCAATCCCGCACAGCAGACCGTCATGTCGCTCGCTCTGACTTCGAAGACGCGGCCGCTCATCGAGCTCAACCGGCTGGCTGACAACTTCCTCGCGCAGAAGCTCTCGCTGGTGCCGGGAGTCGGCTTGGTGGACTTTCATGGCCAGCAGCGGCCGGCGGTGCGCATCCAGATCGATCCCGACCGGCTCGCTGCGCGTGGCTTGACCCTGGCCGACGTCCGCTCGATCGTCGGCCTCAGCACCATCAGTGCGCCCAAGGGCACGATTAGCGGCACAAACAGCGCCGTAGCACTCAACGCGACCGATCAGCTGAACGACACCACCCAATTCGCCAACCTCGTGGTGGCCTACAAGAACGGCGCACCGATCCGTCTGAGCGACATCGGCACCGCCGTCAACGCGGCCGAAGACGTGCACCAGGCCGCCGCCGTGCAAGGCGAGCAAGCCATCATCATCGACGTACACCAGCAGCCGGGATTCAACGTCGTGCAGACCACCCAGACCATCATGGCCAACCTGCCATCGATGACGACCGCCCTGCCGGCTGACACGCATGTGCAAGTGGTGGGCGACCGTACGCAGACAATCACCGCGTCGGTGAAGGACGTTCAATTCACCTTGCTGATGTCCATCGCACTGGTCGTGATGGTGATCTTCCTGTTTTTGCGCAACGTCGCCAGCACGGTGATCTCCAGCATCACCATTCCACTCTCGCTGCTCGGCACTTTCGCCTTGATGTATTTTCTCGGCTACACGCTGGACAACCTGTCGATCATGGGGCTCAGCATCGCTGTCGGCTTCGTTGTCGACGACGCGATCGTCGTGATCGAGAACATCGCGCGCCATCGCGAACAAGGCAAGTCGGCCATGGCCGCCGCCATCGATGGCACGCGAGAGGTCAGCTTCACGATCATGTCGATGACCATCTCGCTGATCGCGGTGTTCATTCCGATCCTGCTTATGGGCGGCATGGTCGGGCGGCTGTTCCGCGAGTTCGCGATCACCGTCAGCATCGCGATCATCATCTCGGGACTGGTATCGCTCACAGTGGCGCCGATGCTGTCCTCACGCCTGGGCAAGGGCGG
>JAQGLP010000546.1 GCA_028292835.1 Variovorax sp. | reverse complement strand
CCGCTGCTGCCCAGCCTGCGCCTGTTGGACGAGGTGCCGCAAAGCCGATTGTTCGACGAGATGCTCAAGCTGCTGCAGACCGGCCACGCGGTGGCCACGGTGGCGCAGCTGCGCCTGCTGGGCCTGGCCAAGGGGATCTACCCGTTGCTCGACATCGTGGTCGAGCGCGCCGAGCAGCCCTTCGTCAAGGCCGCGCTGCAGGACACTGACCGCCGCGTCGGCGAGGGCAAGGCGGTGGCGCCGAGCTTCCTGCTGGCCTGCGTGCTGTGGGCCGACGTGCGCCAGGGCTGGGCCGAGCGCATCGAGGGCCGCCACGGCCAGCGCGGCCTGCCGCCGTTCCCGGCGCTGCAGGACGCGATCGACGACGTCTTCAACGCGCGCATCGGCGATGTCTCGGGCCGCGGCAAGCTGGCCGCCGACATGCGCGAGATCTGGATGATGCAGCCGCGCTTCGACAAGCGGAGCGGCGCCACGCCCTACAGCCTGGTCGAGCAGGCGCGCTTTCGCGCGGCCTTCGACTTCATGCGGCTGCGCGCCGATGTCGGCGAAGTAACCGAGGAGATTGCCGCCTGGTGGCAGGAATTCAGCACGGCCGGCGAACTGCAGCGCCAGGACCTGCTGGAGCAGGTGCGGGAAGAGCAAAAGCGCGGCCAGCGCGTGCATGCCCGGGTGCCGGGCCGCGCGACGGCGGCTTCCAGGAGCGACACCGATGTCGCGGCCGCCAGCGGCACGCGTGCGGAGGCCACCGAGCGGTCGGACGAAGCAGACAGCGCACCGGGCGCCGCGGAAGGCGAGGGCTCGCCTCGCAAGCGCCGGCGCCGGCGCAAGCCGCGCACGCCTGACGAAGGCGGCCGCGAAGGCGCCGCAGGCCGTGCCGATGCGCCCGAGGCCTGAGCCGCCGGCGCCCGGCGCGACGTCGGTGATCGCCTACGTCGCGGTCGGCGCCAACCTGGGCGATGCCCGGGCCACGGTCGCGCAGGCGCTCGCCGATCTCGACCGCCTGCCGCGCACGCGGGTGGTGGCGCGCTCGTCGCTCTACCGCAGTGCGCCGTTCGAGGCCAGCGGGCCCGACTTCATCAACGCCGTGGCGGCGCTCGATACCGCGCTCGACGCTTTCGCCTTGCTGGGCGAACTGCAGCGCCTGGAGCAGGCGGCCGGCCGCGAGCGGCCTTACCGCAATGCCCCGCGCACGCTCGACCTCGACCTGCTGCGCCACGGCGAGCAGGTGCTGGACACCCCGGCGCTGACGCTGCCGCACCCACGCATGGCCGAGCGCGCCTTCGTGCTGCGGCCGCTGGCGGAGATCGCGCCGGCGCTCGTCACGCCGCAGCAGCTCGCGCGGGTGGCCGGCCAGCCGATCGAGCGGCTCCCGTCCAGCGATTGAGTCCGAGGAAACCGTGCCGCGCCGCCGCCGGTCGTGCATGGTCTGCTATTAAAACAATAGCGTTCAAGAGAATCTGCCTGTCGCCGGCAGGCCCTGGGAATCCCCGATGCGCCGCCAATTACACTTGCCGCCTTTGTCGGGATGCCATCGATTTGTCATCACGGCGTCACAGACATCGACCCGGAAACAACGACATGTTTGGCAAGCTTCTGCCCCGTGAGGGCAATTTTTTCGAGATGTTCAACCAGCACGCCGAGCGCATCGTCGAGGCGGCGAGCGCTTTCGAGCAGCTGGTGGCCAACTACGGCGACCTGCACCTGCGCGAGCAGCACAACCGCGAGGTCGACAACGCCGAGCGCGCGGCCGACCGCGTCACGCACGACGTCAACCGGCTGATCCACAAGACCTTCATCACGCCGATCGACCGCGAGCAGATCCACAAGCTCATCAACACGATGGACGACGTGGCCGACCTGATCCAGGACTCGGCCGAGACCATGGCGCTCTACGACGTGCGCCACATGACCGAGGAGATCGCGCGCCTGACCGCGCTCAGCGTCAAGTGCTGCGAGTGCGTCAGGGAGGCCGTCCGGTTCCTCGGCAAGATCACCGATCCGGCCACCGCCGAGGCCACCCTCAAGACCTGCGAGGAAATCGACCGGCTCGAATCCGAGGCCGACCGCGTGATGCGCAGCGCCATGAGCAAGCTGTTTCGCGAGGAGCCCGACGTGCGCGAGGTCATCAAGCTCAAGGCGATCTACGAACTGCTCGAAACCATCACGGACAAGTGCGAGGACGTCGCCAACGTGATCGAGGGCATCGTCCTCGAGAATTCCTGATGAGCACCGTTCAGGTCAGTCTCTGGGTGGTGGTGCTGCTGGTCGTGCTGGCGATCGCGTTCGACTTCATGAACGGCTTCCACGACGCGGCGAATTCGATCGCCACGGTGGTGTCGACCGGCGTGCTCAAGCCGGGGCATGCGGTGCTGTTCGCGGCGTTTTTCAACCTGGTGGCGATCCTGGTGTTCCACCTGAGCGTGGCGGCCACCGTCGGCAAGGGCATCGCGCACCCGGGCGTGGTGGACGTGCACGTCGTCTTCGGTGCGCTCATCGGCGCCATCGCCTGGAACCTGGTCACCTGGTACTACGGCATCCCCAGCAGTTCCTCGCACGCGCTGATCGGCGGCATCGTTGGCGCCGTGATGGCCAAGACGGGCGCGGGTGGCCTGGTGGCCTCGGGCATCTGGAAGACGGTCGCCTTCATCTTCGTGTCGCCGCTGCTGGGCTTCCTGCTCGGCTCCCTGACGATGGTGGCGGTGTCGTGGATGTTCCGCCGCGCCACGCCGTCGCGGGTGGACCGCTGGTTCCGGCGGCTGCAACTGGTTTCGGCCGGCGCCTACAGCCTGGGCCAC
>JAQGLP010000542.1 GCA_028292835.1 Variovorax sp. | reverse complement strand
GCTCTGCCTTGAAACTCAGCGCACCACTGGCGCTGTCGGGTTTACAGGATACGAACCTGTCTTCGATCGTTCTGGCCACCGAGGCGTAATAGACGCTTGAAGCGCATTGTGGCCAATTGCGCTGGGCAAACAAATCCTGTGCGAGGTCGTCTGAGAAAAGCTTTGAAAGCTACCGAGCGACGCTGGGCCGCCCACTCAAGGTAAAAATGGACCGGATAAGAAGAGGCCGTCAATTGAGTCCAATTGTTCGATGATGGATATCGAACAGACAGGAATTCAGCGCTTCGACATGCGATCAAGCGTACAGCGATTCGCAACAAGCTCTTTCCAGGCTAAGGCAACTCGTTTAGGCGATGTCTTTTTTAAGTGTGTCTCTCTAATACGCTGCGCCTTGGCATTTTGCGCTTGTGTCATCAACCCGTCGCCCTATACTTGCTCATGTTGCAGTGCAGCAAATATAGCCGCTTCGCCCCAACCTCACAGGAAGCCATCATGACCTCCAGGCAACACGCCGCCGGCATCAAAGCCGCCGTTGATACGATCTTTGGCCTGACCGGCCAAGCTTTCGAAGGAGCGCAACGGCTCACTGCGCTCAACCTGCAGACGCTCAAGATTTTGCTGGCCGAAAGCCAAGAAAATAGCTGGATCGCCGTTTCCACAGGACGCTGGCAGCACTGATGAAACTTCAGGCCACCTCCCTGAGAGCCGCGTCGCAGAAGGCATTCGCGTATCGCCGGCATGAAAGCATCCGACCTTTTCGTTAAGGCCCTGGAGAACGAAGGCGTCCAGCGTATCTTTGCTGTGCCTGGCGAAGAAAACCTCGACGTCGTCGAGTCCTTGCGCCGATCCACCATCGAACTTGTGCTCACGCGGCACGAGCAATCTGCCGCCTTCATGGCGGCGACCCATGGCCGCCTGACCGGACAGCCTGGCGTGTGCATGGCCACACTCGGGCCGGGTGCGCTCAACTTGGTCACAGGCGCGGCCTATGCGCATCTGGGCGCCATGCCGATGGTGTTGATCACCGGTCAGAAGGCCATCATGACGGCGCGGCAGGCGCGCTTCCAGATCGTCGATATCGTCGCGACGATGAAGCCGCTGACGAAGGCCTCACGGCAGATCGTCAGTGCGGCAAGCATCCCCACCGTGGTTCGCGACGCGTTCAGGGTCGCCGCCGAAGAGCGGCCCGGGCCGGTGCATCTCGAATTGCCGGAAGACGTGGCTGCCGAACAGGTGGCCGACGAGGTGGACGTCATTCCCGTTCACCCGATCGATCTGCCGGTGGCGCATGAGGCGGCCATTGCGAGGGCTGCTGCGATACTGATGCGGGCGGAGCGACCGCTCGTCATGTTCGGTGCCGCGAGCAATCGCCCGCGGCTGCAAGGCCAGCTGGCCGATTTCGTGCGCCGCGTCGGTATTCCTTTCTTCAACACGCAGATGGGCAAGGGAACGGTAGCCGGCGGCGGCATCGCCGAAGGCACAACCGGGTTGTGGATGGGCACCGCTGCGCTCACAGAGCGCGACTACGTGCACGAAGCGATCGACAGGGCCGACGTTATTCTCGCCATCGGCCACGACACCATCGAAAAGCCGCCGTTCATCATGGGTCCGGACGGCCCTCTGGTGATCCATGTCGGCTACATGCCGGCCACTGTCGAGCAGGTGTACTTTCCGCATGCGGAGGTGATAGGCGACGTGGGCCCCAGCCTGACACTGTTGGCCGACCTCGTCGCAGGCCGCCTGCCGCACGCCGGGGCCCTGCTGCCGCAGCGAGAGGGCATCCTGGCGCGCACCATGAGCCGGTGCACCGAATCGCGTTTTCCGTTGACGCCGCAGCGCATCGTCCACGACGTGCGCCAGGTCATGCCCGACGACGGCATCGTGGCGCTCGACAACGGCATGTACAAGATCTGGTTCGCACGCTGCTATCCCACGCGGACAGCCAACGCACTGCTGCTCGACAACGCGCTGGCGACGATGGGTGCCGGCCTGCCATCGGCCATGATGGCCGCGCTGCTGTATCCACAGCGCCGGGTATTGGCAGTGTGCGGCGATGGCGGCTTCATGATGAATTCGCAAGAGCTCGAGACTGCCATGCGGCTCAAGCTCAATCTCGTGGTGTTGATCATTGAGGACAAGGCTTATGGGATGATCCGCTGGAAGCAGTCGGTCGACCAGTTCACCGACTGGGGCATGACCTTCGGGAACCCCGATTTCGTGAAATACGCCGACGCGTACGGTGCCAAGGGGCGCCGCGTCGAATCCGCCGAAGGACTGGCACCCGCGATCGAAGCGGCCTTCGCCGAAGGCGGCGTGCAGGTCATTGCGGTGCCGATCGACTATTCGGAAAATACCCGTGTGCTGGTCGACGAATTGCGCAATCGTGTCGCGGCAACAGCCGCTCATCCCGGAGCATTCTCATGAAGATCAAGGCCGCCGTACTTCGCCAGATTGGCGTCGCGCCACCCTATGCATCGTCCAGGCCGCTCTCGATCGAGACGGTCGATCTGGCGCCCCCCGGGCCGGGTGAGGTACTGATCAAGGTGAGCGCCGCAGGCCTGTGCCATTCGGACCTCTCGGTCATCAATGGCGATCGCCCGCGGCCGATGCCGATGGCGCTGGGCCACGAAGCCGCCGGCGTCGTCGAAGAACTGGGCGACGGCGTCACCGATCTGAAAGCAGGCGACCACGTCGTCGTGGTGTTCGTGCCCAGTTGCGGCCATTGCGCGCCCTGCGCCGAAGGCCGGCCGGCCTTGTGCGAGCCCGGTGCCGCTGCCAATGGCGCGGGCACGCTGCTTTCCGGCGCACGGCGCATCTCGCAGGTCGGACAGACCATCCATCACCATCTCGGCTGCTCCGTGTTTGCCGAATACGCCACCGTCTCCCGGCATTCGCTCGTGAAGATCGACAGCGCGGTTCCCTTGGACGAGGCCGCGCTGTTCGGCTGCGCCGTTCTGACGGGTGTCGGCGCAGTCGTCAACACGGCGAAAGTGCAATTGGGCGCCTCGGTCGCGGTGGTCGGCCTGGGTGGCGTCGGCCTCGCCGCGTTGATCGGTGCGCACGCCGCTGGCGCGCGGCAGATCATCGCCATCGACCTGTCGGACGACAAGCTGGTGCAGGCACGCGGACTGGGCGCCACGCACACGGTGAATGCCGGCCAGCCCGACGCACTCGAGCGGATTCGAGAGCTCAGCGCGGGCGGCGTCGCGAACGCCTTCGAATTCGCCGGGTCGATCCCGGCACTCGATCTGGCTTACCGGATCACGCGTCGCGGCGGCACCACCGTCACCGCTGGCCTGCCATCATCGACTGCGGCCTTGCCATTGGCTGCTGTCAATCTCGTGGCGGAAGAGCGCACCCTCAAGGGGAGCTATATCGGAACCTGCGTTCCTTCGCGTGACGTTCCTCGCTACATCGCGCTGTACCAGCAGGGGCGCCTGCCGGTCGACAAGCTCCTCACCGGCCGCGTCGCGCTCGAAGACATCAACCATGGCTTCGACCTTCTGCGCGAAGGAAAGGCCATACGGCAGGTCGTCGTCTTCGACTGAAAGACGTGGTGTTGTGAACCGGAACAAAGTCGTTACCGCCGACGAGGCCATCGCGCTCATCCGCGATGGCGATAGTGTGAGCTGCTCGGGCTTCGTTGGCATCGGAACTCCGGAGGAGCTGATCGTCGCATTGGAGAGGCGCTTCGTGACGACGCAGAGCCCGCGCGACCTGACGTTGGTCTTTGCGGCCGCACCCGGAGATGGCAAGGTGCGCGGCGTCAACCGGCTGGCCTACGAGGGGCTCATCAAACGCGCTATTGGCGGCCATTGGGCGCTGGTGCCGCAACTGGCCAAACTGGCGACCGACAACCTGATCGAGGCCTACAACCTGCCGCTGGGCACTATTTCGCACCTGTACCGCGACGCCGCCGCGCACCGCGCCGGCACCTTGAGCAAGGTGGGCCTCGGCACCTTCGTGGATCCGCGGCAGAGCGGCGGGCGCATCAACCAGCGCACACAGGAAGAGCTGGTGCGAGTCATGGAGATCGACGGCGAGGAATGGCTTTTCTACAAGGTCTTTCCGATGAACGTGGCGCTGATCCGCGGCACCACCGCCGACCCGATCGGCAACATCACGATGGAGCACGAAGCACTGTTGCTCGATGCCCAGGCAGCCGCCATGGCGGCGCGCAATGCCAACGGGATGGTCATCGCGCAGGTCGAGCGCATCGCTGCCGCAGGAACGCTCGACCCACGCAGCGTGGTGGTTCCGGGTGTGCTGGTTGACTGCGTGGTGGTGGCATCGCCAGAGCTGCATCAACAGACCTACGGCACTTCCTACAACGCTGCCTTCTCCGGCGAGATGCGTGTGCCGGCCAACAGGATCGCCATTGCGGCACTGGACGAACGCAAGCTCATCGCACGCCGTTGTGCTTTCGAACTGCCGCTGGGGGGCGTCATCAACCTGGGCATCGGCGTGCCGGAGGTTCTTGGCGCCGTAGCCGCCGAGGAGCGCGTGCTCGACCACTTGACGCTGACCGCGGAGCCTGGCGTCATCGGCGGCATGCCCAAGGGCGGGCTGGACTTCGGCGCCGCAATCAACACCCAGGCCTTGCTGCACCAGAACCAGCAGTTCGACTTCTACGATGGTGGCGGCCTTGACCTGGCGTGCCTCGGCATGGCACAGATCGATCGCGCCGGCAATGTCAATGTCAGCCGCTTCGGGGCGCGGCTGGCGGGCGCCGGTGGCTTCATCAACATCAGCCAGAACGCGCGCCGCGTGGTGTTCGCCGGCACCTTTACGGCGGGTGGCCTCGAAGTTCTCATCGAAGACGGAATGCTGCGCATCGTTACCGAAGGCCAGGCTCCGAAGTTCGTCGCAGCGGTCGAGCAGATCACGTTCAGCGGTCCTCAAGCGGTGCTTAAAGGGCAGTCGGTGCACTACGTGACCGAACGCTGCGTATTCAGGCTGCAGCCGGGCGGACTGCAATTAACCGAGGTGGCGCCAGGCATCGACATCGACCGGGACATCCTGGCGCACATGGATTTCCGGCCGTTGATCGAGCACGTCAAATGCATGGATGCGCGCTTGTACCGAGCCGGCCCGATGGGGTTGTCGACGGCGCTGCTCGACCTCCAGTTGACCGAGCGCCTTAGCTACGACGGCGAGCGGAACATCCTCTTCGTCAACTTCCAGGGTTACTCGATTCATGACAGGGACGGTGTCGACAGCGTGCGCCGGGTGTTGGCCGCGCTGTGTCAGAAAGCTGGCCGGAAAGTCGCGCTGGTTGCCAACTATGACGGGTTCCTGATTGACGAATCCCTGAGCGATGCGTATTTCGAGATGGTCGAAGAACT
>JAQGLP010000541.1 GCA_028292835.1 Variovorax sp. | reverse complement strand
AGCCGGCGGTGGCGCTCACGCCCGGCGAGTGCGGCGACTGGCGCGCCGGGCTGGGCGCCGAGTTCGGCGACCCCGGTCACATCCGCTTCACCGGCGGCTTCCCGGGCGCCTGCGGCGAGAAAAGCTGGCCGGTCGCCTATGCCGAGCCGCGCAGCTACGCGATGCGCGCCATCGGCGGCCTGTGGGCCGAAATGGGCGGGCGCGTCGTCGGGCGGGTGCGCGAGGGCCGCGTGCCCGCCGGGCTCGGGCCGGCCTTCGAGATGGCCTCGCCGCCGCTGGCCGAGGTGATCCGCGACATCAACAAGCACAGCAACAACGTGATGGCGCAGCAGGTGTTCCTGACGCTCGGGCTGACGCAGCGGCGCAGCGGCACCTTCGAGGCGGCGCGCGATGCGGTGGGCCAGTGGTGGCGTGAGCGCATCGACACGGTCGAGGCGCCGCCGGTGCTGGACAACGGCTCGGGCCTGTCGCGCGAGGGCCGCATCAGCGCGGCGGCGCTCGCCAGGATGCTGCAGGTGGCTTGGCGCTCGCCGGCCATGCCGGAGCTGGTGGCGTCGCTGCCGGCCTTCGGCGTCGATGGCACGCTCAGGAAGCGCACGCTGCGCTCGGGCGCCGCGGCGCACCTCAAGACCGGCTCTCTGCGCGACGCGGCCGGCGTGGCGGGCTACGTGCACGGCGCGAGCGGGCGGCGCTACGTGCTGGTCGCCATCGCCAACCACGCCAACGCGGGCGCGGCGCGACCGGCCTTCGACGCACTGGTCGAGTGGACCGCGCAGGACCAGCCGTAGCAGGCCGCCCATCGGGCCTCGGTCCGGTCCATGGTGCCTGTCGCCCGTTGGACAACAGGCTGCCGTGGGGGCGGGTTTGCCCTTGTCGTGCGGCGCTGGCACCGGACCTAGGATGTGTTCCCTCCTCCCCTTGTCACTCGCCCACAATCTTCCCGGAGATACCGATGAAGCGCATGCACTTCCTGATGAGCGCCGTTGCCACGGCCACCCTGCTGGTCGCCTGCGGTGGCGGCAACGACAGACCGTTCATCGGCTTTCCGCCGGTGGCCACGACCGGCCAGCTGCAGGAGACGCCCACGACCGTCGCCACGCTGAGCGCCGCGCAGATCGACGCCAGCACGCAGTCCAGCGGCCTGCAGGCGGTGAGCGGCAAGGCCAAGTGCGATGTCAAGGTGGTGGCGCTCAACTACAGCACGCGCGGGCCGAAGGACGAGGCCACCAACGCCTCCGGCGTGCTGCTGATGCCCACCGGCGCCTGCACCGCGTCCGCACCGCTCGTCGCCTACGCCAAAGGCACCGACGTGCAAAAGCCCCGCACGCTGGCCAATCCGCAGGATCCCGAGACCTTCCTGCTGGTGGCGATGTACGCGTCGCAGGGCTACGCGGTGGTGGCGACCGACTACCTGGGATTCGCCAAGTCGAGCTTCCCCTACCACCCCTACCTGCATGCCGACTCGGAGGCGCGCTCGGTGCTCGACTCGATCCGCGCGGCGCGCAACGCCATCGCCACCACCGGCGGCGGCCTGTCGGGCAAGGTGATGTTTACCGGCTATTCGCAGGGCGGCCACTCGTCGGCGGCGGCGCAGCGCGCGGCCGAGCGCGACAACGCGCTCGAATTCAACGTGGTGGCCGGCGCGCACCTGGCCGGGCCGTACAACCTGTCGGGCTCGCTCAAGCTCACCACGGCAATCGCCGGCTACCAGTTCTTCGTGCCGTTCCTGGTCACTTCTTACCAGAAGGTCTACGGCAACGTGTACGCCAACGTCAACGATGCTTTCCTGCCGCCCTACGCCGCCACCATCGAAAACCTGCTGCCCAACCCGACGCTCAACTTCACCACCCTGGTGACGACCGGCGCGCTGCCCGGCGCCAAGGGCGAGACGCCGGCGCAGGCGCGGGACGCGCTGTTCCGCCCGGCCTTCCTGGCCGACGTGCAGACCAATCCCAACAACGGCCTGTTCCTCGACGCCCAGAAGAACGACCTGTTCGGCTGGACCCCGCGCGCCCTCACGCTGCTGTGCGGTGGCGCCGGCGACCCGACCGTCCCGCCGGCGGTGCACCTGGCGGCGCTGAAGGCCGATTTCGACGCGCGCCGCGTCCTGAACGTCGCCACCGTCGATGTCGATGCGAAGGTGCAGTCGACGTACGGCCCCGGCGGCAAGGCGCCGACCGATCCGGCGTCGGCCGCCTATGCGACCTACTTCGGCGCCTACCACGGCACCTACGAGCCGCCGTTCTGCCACGCTGCCGCGCGCCAGTTGTTCGACAAGGTGAGCTGAGGCCCGGGCGCAGGCCCGTCCTCAGGCTGCGGCCGCGCGCCGCAGCCGGTCGCGCACGCCCTCCCAGTCGGGCGCCTCGGGCGGCGTCTCGATCCAGATCAGCTTCACGCCCACGGCGTCGAACTCGCGCAGCACGGCGAACAGCTGGTGCGCCGCCGCCGCCGCGTCGTCGGGCATGCGACGCCGCAGCACGCCCGGCGAGCGGCACTGGAGCGCCGTGCGCGACCAGACGGCGACGTTCGCCGCGTGGGCGCCCAGCAGGTCGAGCCCGGTCTGCAGCGCCCGCGCGTCCATCAGGCGCACCTTGGCGCTGGGGGCGTAGTGCGCCTCGAGCGTGCCCGAGGCGCGCGGATCGGGCGCCGCCAGCGCTTCGCGCGTGCGCAGCGCCTCGCCGCAGGCAACCTCGATCTGGGCGCGCGTAATGGCGCCGGGGCGCAGCAGCACGGGCGCGCCGCGGCTGCAGTCCACGATGGTGGATTCGATGCCGACCCGGCACGGCCCACCGTCGAGCACCGCGAGCGCATCGCCGAACTCCTGCGCCACATGGGCCGCCGTGGTCGGGCTGACGCGCCCGAAGCGGTTGGCGCTCGGCCCGGCC
>JAQGLP010000547.1 GCA_028292835.1 Variovorax sp. | reverse complement strand
ATGGATGGTTTCGAATTGATAGTGCGTGATAGCGATCCGGATAAGTTCGGGCACGGCGATCGCTTCGTTATGCCAGAAGGCTTCCAGATCTCCCATCAGGCGCGGGACATCATCGTGGTGAGGCGGGATAAAAACGGCGTCCGCCAGGGTGGCCCCTCCGATCCAGTTCTGGCTGCGTCGGAACTCGCCCGGCGTCTTGCCCTCTCCTCTGACGCCCCGCAGCAGGGTGGCATGGGCACCGCAGAGCAGGCGGTTGGAGAGGGGCAGCGTCGCCAGTTCACCGATCGCCTGATTCATGGCATCGACATAATTCCGCACTTCCTGCCAGTCATCGCGTTTTTCCGGGGCAATTTCCGAGGGGTCATCTTCCAGGGCTTCCTCCATTTCCGTGCGGGTGCCTTCGATGCGGCTGGAGGTTTGCGCTTCCTTTACCACGTGCATTTGAATGAATCGGTCTACATCAGGCACAATCAGCGACAGGCCATTCAATTCCCCCAAATGGCGGTTGGCCTCAGCAAGCAATTGGTTGATTTCAGCTGCCTCCCAAGTCCATGGCACATTAATTTCAGCGGGATCAAAGCTCCGGTAATGAAACTGAGGGCGATAGTCCCCTGGTTGGAATAGTTCGATCTTCACGTGATGGGATGAAAATTTATAAAATCATTTAAGGCGCGAAATGATTTTAACGCGGAAATTAAATGCGCGAAAGCCCGGAAATGATTTTATAATTCCTGTTGGACTCATTGGGGACCGGTTTTACGCAACCAATCAAGATCCCTCAATGGGGGGAGTGGACTGCGGTGTCATCCGAAGAACTTGGGCGGGCCTCCCCCCAGGGCTGGGCTGGAGCGAGTGCAGCGCCGCCCCCGGGCCGGGGGGATGCCACGGGACGACGGCGGGTCAGGGATCAATGGTGGCCAGGTTTGCGTTTGTGGATGATCAGGCTGTTGCCGGCGGGGTCTGAGATGATGGCCATGCGACAGACGGGCGTCTCCAGCGGGCCCATGCGGAAGGGGACGTCAGCGGATTGAAGCAGGGCGATCGTGGAATCGAAGTCCACGGCTTCCAGGCCGCAGCTGGGACCGTCCGGGCTGGGCGCCCAGCCGGGGGCCTGACCGATGGCGAGGGTGTGGGCGCCGAGTTCGTATTCCACCCAGAAGCCGCCGCCGTCCCCCTCATGGGCCATGGTGGGGACAAGACCCAGGATGCCTTCATAAAACGCCCGGGAAGCGGCAATGTCAGGAGCGGGATAAGCGGTAAAGGCGATTTCGGTGAATAACATAAGGCGCGGTTTTGAGGATGAATTGGATGGTTAGGGCTCAGGCGTCAGGCCCGGTCCGGCTGGAAGCTGCGGCGAATTCTGCGGCCGCGCAAATCCTTCACGCCTTTCTGCTGACAACCCTATGTCAGGAGCCATGCCGTGGCGCGGCATTCGGCTGGATCATGCAAACCGGATCCTCATCATGGATCCTGGCAAGTCCTGCGCCGGTCTTGTTACCGGAAAAATGGCGGCTGTAAAGGCGTTCCGGCTTGATGATGCCTGGCGGTTTCCTGGGCAAGTTCCACCAGGCGGTCCCGCAGCTGGGATGGTTCCAGAATCCTGACATGGTGGCAGAAACTCATCAGCCAGGACGCGAGGTAGGTGTAATCCTTTCCGCAGAAGGTGAGGGTGATCTGCACCACGCCATCGCCGGCGATTTCCTGACGCACGGCGGGTCCCCAGTGCCGGCGGATGGATTCCAGGACCTGCGGCGCGACTTCCAGCACGGCGGTTTCGGATCCGTCAGGAATCATCCATTTCGCCAGATGATCCGCCAGATCAAACCCGTGCCGGCCGGCCACGGTTTCCGGCAGCAGGGTGGCATCCAGGATGCGGTCCGCGCGGAAATCCCTGACATCTCCCCGCATCCGGCACCACGCGATGAGATGCCAGTGATCCAGATAATAAACCAGACCCAGCGGCTCCACTTCCCGCCAATCCGCTCCTCCGCGCTTCACGCCCTGGTAGTGCAGCCGCATGACGCGCCCTTCCGCCATACCCTTTTGCAGGCTGCTCAAGGGGACGGGTCCGCTGGTGTTAGGCCGGCCACGCACCAGCATGGCGCGGCGCAGGCGGTTTACCTGATCCTGCAAATCCGGGGGCAATACTGCGCTCACTTTCCCCAGGGCCAGCCGGATGGAATCGCCCACGGAATCATCCGTCATCCGCTCCGCCAGCAGCCCGCCCGTGGCCAAAGCCATCGCCTCCGCCGGCGAGAACATCACCGGCGGCAAATGATAGCCGCGCTGCAGCCGGTAACCCACGCCAGCCTCCCCCATGATCGGCACCCCCGCCTCCCCCAGCGCCACCAGGTCCCGGTAAATCGTCCGCTCCGTCAGCCCGAAATGCGCCCCCAGCTCCGCCGCCGTGATCACCCGCCGCGATTGCAGCAGCATCACCAAAGCAGCCAGACGGTCCGTGCGGTTCATGGGATTGTCTCCCTCCGGAAATCGACTTTGCCAAGCGGTGGATGACTGCAGGATCGGGTAATGGACTTGGGTGCTACACCACTCCGTTTGCTCAAGCAAAATGGGCGCAGTAGCGCCTTGTCGGACTTTGCTTTCGTTATTACAATCACGTTGATGGCCAGTGCTGCACAACTAAAAGCTCTCCTGCAAAGTCACGCCGATGGCGATGACTCGCGCTTTTATGCGGTTGGATTACAGGTGGCGGCGGCAGAGGCCAGGAAGGGTCACGCAGATCTTGCGCGGGATTTGCGCGACATTGTGGAAAAGACTCGCAGCAAGGAAACAAAGCGGGACGCAAGTGCGAACCTGCTCCATATCGCGCAGCCCCAGGGGGAGGTTGCTGATTTGCTCACAGTGCGGCAGGCCGGGGCCCGGTTGTCGGATCTTATTTTGGATGATGCTGCTGGCACGCATATTCGCCGGGTGTTGAATGAGCAACGGCAGTTGGAGAAACTGAAATCCCACGGCCTTCGTCCACGACAAACGCTCCTGCTGACTGGTCCTCCTGGATGCGGGAAGACTCTCACCGCTTCGGCCATTGCCGGAGAACTGGGGTTGCCGCTTTTTATCGTTCGCCTTGAAAGCCTGATGACACGCTACCTCGGTGAAACCGCGTCCAAACTTCGGATGATTTTCGACGCCGTGGAGCGGACCCGGGCGGTCTATCTTTTCGATGAGTTCGACTCCATCGGCATCGCCCGCGGCTCGGAAAATGATGTCGGCGAGATGCGCCGCGTCCTGAATGCCTTTCTGGTCTTTGTCGAAAATCAGCGGGGCAACAGCGTCATCATCGCCGCTACGAATCACGGTCATCTGCTGGACCGGGCACTGTATCGGCGGTTTGACGATCTAATCGAACTTGGCCTGCCTAACACTGAACTTGCGGAGCGCACCTTCCGTGAACGGCTCGCCGGGCAGAAAAGCACCGGCTTGGGGTTTGTCAAAATTGCCGTAGCAGCGGAGGGATTGAGCTTCGCTGAAATCACCCGCGTCTGCGAGGAGAGTATTAAAGACATGTTGCTGCACGACAAAAAGAAGATAACAACTAATGACGTGCTGCGGGTCATCAGTGAGCGGCGCTTGTTTTTAGACCGCCGTTCGTAATCCTGCATGCCCGAAGCCCATCCATCAGCTATACGCCACCTTGACTATTCGGGCCGAGCGAAACCGAAGCCTTACACGGCAAAAGGAAGCGGCGGTGCAAAATTTAAACGCTTCGAGCGTCAGGACCGGCAGGCTCATGCCGGAAAGCTGCGGGGAGATTTGGTGCAGGCTCAGGTGGAGTCCGATCGGTTGAGCATTTCCCAGGAGTTGGCAGGTTATGAAGAGGATGCTGGCATCACTCTGTTCATCCGCAGTGTGCCCGGATATCCGCTCAAACTCGAATCGCTCGACTCTCCGCGTTATGGTGTGTCGCTTCTGTCGGCGCGGCAAGAGGAAGAGTCGGGCGTAAGGGTGGCGACTGTCTTCGTGAAACATAGAAAATTAGGCCATCTCGTCAAACAGGTGGAGGCATACTCCGAGGAGAAAACCCACCTGGACAAAAACGGAAAGGTTAAAGCGGCTGACCGCGCCGACCTCATCGCAAACATCGAGTCCATCGGAATCGCCGCGATCGAGGCGTTTTGGACATCAAGGCATCCGCTACCGGACTTGGACGTCGCAACGTGGTGGGAAGTTTGGATGCGCGTCGGCGCTGAATCTCAACGTAGCCGCCACGAGAGCGCCGTGGAAGCGGAAGCCGAGCGACTCGGGATGTTGTTGAAGAAGGGCAAGCTCCGGCTGCCCGAACATACCATTTATCTTATCAAGACCACACGCCGCACGCTTGCCGGCGCTACAGCGCTGCTGAACTTCGTGAGCGAACTGCGACACCCCGCGCTGACTGCGGAGTTTTTCATTGAGCAAACACCGCGCGACCAGCACCAATGGGCGGCGGATTTAAAGTCCCGTCTCGTCCCGCCGCCGATCGATGCGCCTGCCGTTTGCGTGCTTGATACCGGAGTGAACCGCGGACATCCGCTGCTAGCCGAATTGCTTGACGAAAACGACCAGGATACCGTTCGTGCGGAGTGGGGGAAGGATGATCATTACCGCAACGGTCACGGCACTCAGATGGCCGGACTCGCCGCGTATGGCGACCTCACGCCAGTATTGGAAAGTTCCGGGCCGGTGACGCTGACTCATTGGCTGGAATCCGTGAAGGTGCTGCCTCGGTTTGGCGGCAATGAACCGGAACACTATGGCCTCATTACTCAGGAAGCGATTTCCCTGGCGGAAATCAATGCACCGGAGCGGCAACGTATTTTTGCGATGGCAGTGACAGCGCCCGATTCGCCTGATTTTACCGAACTCGGAAAACCTACCGCTTGGTCAGCGGCACTCGACAGTCACACCTCCGGAGCGATGGACGATGACGAGACCAAACGACTGCTTTGCGTGAGTGGCGGCAACGTATGGCTGCAAAATAGCAGCGAATATCCTTCGAAGAACGAACTAACTTCACTCGAGGATCCGGCCCAGTCATGGAATGTGCTGACTATTGGTGCCAGCACTGCGATGGACATTGTTACCGACCACCATGGCGACATCGTGCCCGACACCCCATGCTTTGCGGCGCGTGGAGGTCTCTCGCCGCACAGCGCCACGAGCTGCCTTTGGAGATCGAAAGAATCCCGCCACTGGCCGCTGAAGCCGGATGTCGTTTTCGAAGGCGGCAACGTGGCTACCGGCGTGGATGGTAATCGAGAAGAACACGACAGCCTTTGTCTGCTCACGACGAATTCGGACATACAGCAGCGCCTTTTTGCTCCGTTCTGGGCAACCAGCGCCGCTACCGCACTCGCAGCGAAAATGGCCGCTCACATTCAAGCTGAATATCCTGAGTTTTGGCTGGAAACGGTTCGTGCCCTGATGGTCCACTCCGCCGAGTGGACGCCGGAAATGCTGAGAGGGGCGAAAAAGGGAAACAAAGGC
>JAQGLP010000548.1 GCA_028292835.1 Variovorax sp. | reverse complement strand
GCCTTTTAATCGCGCGTGCAGATTAAACTCGCCGTGCCAATAAGATTTCAGGAGGCCCGGCCATGAAGCGGGGACCGAAGGCCGAGCCGCCCAGCACGAAGCTGGCGCGGGGCACATTCCAGCCGATCCGAGACGGCGTGAAAACCGAGATCATCGTCCCGGGCGACCCGCCTGTGCGGCCCGACTATCTGACGGCCGGTGCGATCGACGTCTGGCAGGAGGTTCTGGCACGGGTGATGGCGGCCGGCGTGTCCGAGGTCGATAGCGCGCTGCTCGCGCGATACTGCTCTCTCGAAGCTGAGGTGCGGGTCGCGTTCAAGTCGGGCGATGAACTGCCGTCCGCCGCATACCTGACCGTGTTGCGCCAGCATGAGGAGTTGCTCCGCATTGCCGGGCCGAAGAGCCGAGTAGGCGGAGGTGGCGATGGCGCAAAGCCGGCAAACCGCTTCGCCCGCAACGGCGCCCGAGCACGCGCGTGACTATGCCGCTGTCGCGCTGGCGTATGCCAAGCGCGCTGCGGCGGATAAGGATCAGGTCGAGCACTGCAAGTGGGTACGGCTGGCAGCGCAGCGTCACCTCGACGATCTGAAGCGTTCAAAGGGGAAGGACTGGCCATTCCGGTTCGATACCTGGCACGCCAATGACATCTGTGACTTCATCGAGAAGCTGCCGCACGTCGAAGGCAAGTGGGAAACTCCGAACCTCCGCCTTGAGCCCGCGCAGATATTCATCCTCGCGATGGTGTTCGGCTGGCGAGACAAGGCGACAGGGCTCCGCCGGTTCACCGACACCTACATCGAGATGGCAAGGAAGGGCGCTAAGTCGACGCTGACTGCCGGCGTGGTGCTGTACTGCACCACCTGCGAAGACGAGCCGGGGCCGCTGGTGCTGATCGGCGCCACGACCGGTGCCCAGGCGCAGAAGGTTTTCAACCCGGCGAAGCTCATGGTGCAGAAGACGCCGGACCTGCAGGAGGCGTTCGGCCTCACGGCGTGGGCGCGGGCGATCACCTGCGACCTCAACGGCGGCACGATTCAGACGATCAACTCGAAGTCGGCGACGCAGGACGGGCACAATCCTCACCTGGCCGTCCTCGATGAGCTGCACGCCCACAAGGACCGGGGCCTCTACGACGTTATTCATTCGGCGGACGGTGCTCGACGCAACCCGCTCTACTGGAAGATCACCACCGCCGGCTACATCCTCGACGGCGTTTGTTACGAGCAGCGGACCTTCTCGACGAAGGTTCTAGAGGGCGCCATCGTCGCCGATCACGTCTTCGGCATCATCTTCACGCTCGACGGCCCTAAGGATTTCACGCCCGAGCGCACGCTCGGCGACGACCCGTACGACGAGAAGAACTGGCCCAAGGCCAACCCGCTGATGCCGGTGACGCCGAGCATCGAGTCCATGCGCCGGCTGGCCGTCAAGGCGAAGGGCGCACCGGGCGAGGAAGGCGAGTTCTTCACGAAGCGTCTGAACCGGTGGATGTCCGCCGCGTCGGCCTGGCTCAGCGTGCCTAAGTGGATTGCCTGCGGCGATAAGACATTGAGGCTACGGGACTTCGCGGGGCTCGACTGCTACATCGGCGCCGATCTTGCGCATAAGAGCGATCTCACCGCGCTCACGCTGGCGGCGCTGACGCCCGACGATCAGCTGCTGGTGAAGACGTGGTTCTTCCTTCCCGAGGCGGTACTGAAGCGGGACGGTCAGTCGGACCGGAATAATGTCACGCTGTATCGCCAATGGCAAAAGGCGGGAAAGCTGATCCTGACGCCAGGCGACTGGGTCGATCAATCCCGCGTTGAGCGCCACATCCGGCGTCTCGCCAAGGTCCTGCGCGTGCGCAAGGTCACCTTCGACCACTTCGCGGCGGCCGAGGAGATGGCGGTCCGACTAAACGCCGATCTCGACGACGGCGACGGCTTCGCGGCGATCCTGCCGAAGAATGCCAAGAACGTGACTGACCCGGCCAAAAATCTCGAAGCCCGCGTCATCGGTGGTCCGCATCTGCTGCGGCATGACGACAATCCCGTGATGACCTGGTGCGTCGGCAACACGGTCGTCACCCGCAGGCAGACGGACAGCACCATCCTGCCGAAGAAGGAGACGCCAATGTCGATGAACAAGATCGACGGCGTCGATTCAACGGTTCACGCGATTGCGCCGATGATGCTGCCAACCGAGGAGGATGAAGCCTCGGCTCTCATCCGGAGCCTCGCCGCGTGAGTTGGTTCAGCGGTGTAGTCGACCGGCTCTCGGGAATAATCCGGCTGGGCACGCGGACCAGCGTCGAAGGCTCGGCGGGCTACGGCAACGCGGCAGCCGAGAGCGTCAACGACTACAGCGTCATGAATCTCACGGCGGCGTGGGCGTGCCTCAATTTGATCGGCGGCGCGATCTCAACGCTGCCGCTGATGGTCTATCGATCGACGCCAGGCGGACGCGTTCTCGCGACCGACCACTGGCTCTATCGTATCCTGCACGATGATCCGAACGCGGATCAGACCGCTGTCGACTTCTGGGAATATATGTCCGTCGCGCTCGAACTGCGCGGCAATGCCTATGCTGAGAAGCTGCGCGGCGTGAGCGGTCAGGTGATCGGCCTCGATCCCATCCCGCCGGCGATCGTTGCCCGCAGCCGTCTCAGCAACGGCGAAATTGAATATCGCTGGACATGGAACGGCGTGTCGCGCCGCGAGGCCAGCGAGAACGTGCTACACATCCGCGGCTTCGGCGGCGATCCGCTCGGCGGCATGTCCACGCTGCAGTTCGGCGCAGAAGCGTTCGGCCTTAGCCAGGCGCTCAACCGCACCGCCGGGACGGTCTTCCGCAACGCGGTGCGGCCGAGCGGCGTCTACCAGACCGCCACGAAGATGACCCCGGAGCAGCGCGGGGAAATCGAGGAGCATCTCGCCAAGCGTCATCAAGGGGCCGAAAACTCCGGGCGCCCGCTGGTCCTCGGGTTCGACCTAAAATGGCAGCAGCTCACCATGTCGCCCGACGACATGCAGATGCTGGAGAGCCGCAAGTTCTCCCTCGAAGAGTTGTGCCGACTGTTCATCGTCCCACCCTTCATGATTGGGCACACGGAGAAGTCGACCAGCTGGGGCACCGGGTTGGAGCAACAGACGCTCGGCTTCGTGAAGTTCAGCCTCCGCCGCCGCCTCAAGCGCATCGAGCAGGCGCTCCGCAAGCAGTTGCTGACGCCCGCGGACATCGCCGCCGGCATCACGATCGAGTTCAACCTTGAAGGCCTGCTACGCGGCGACAGCAAGGCGCGCTCCGCCTTCTACAACGCCGCTCTCCAGAATGGCTGGATGACGATCAACGAGGTCCGCGCGCTGGAAAACCTGCCGCCCGTGGAGGGGGGAGATGTCCCCCGCATGCAGATGCAGAACCAGCCGATCACCGCGCAGCCGGGGCTCGGTCACAACGGCGGACCGCCGCTGAAGGAAGCCGCATGAAGTATTTTGACCTCTCGATGGAAACGAAGGCGCTTGCCGAGCCCGGCGAGTTCGAAGGCTATGCGTCGACCTTCGGAAATGTCGATCAGGGTGGCGACGTCGTCATGCGCGGCGCCTTCCTCGAAAGCATCAAGGCATCGAAGGCCGCGAACCGCATCATTCCGATGCTGTGGCAGCACGACCAGCATGAGCCCATCGGCGTCTGGCGCGAGATCAAGGAAGACAAGCAGGGCTTGTTCGTCCGCGGCAAGCTCCTCATCGACACCGACCCGCTCGCCAAGCGTACCTACGGCCTCATCCAGGAGGGCGCGATCGGCGGCATGTCGATCGGCTACCGCATCCCGGTCGGGGGCGCTGGTCCCGATCCGAAGCGTCGCGACGTCGCGCAGCTCAAGACGGTCGACCTGCGCGAGGTCAGCCTCGTCACGATGCCGATGAACATCGAGGCCCGCATCACCGCCGTGAAAGCCGCGCTTGAGAGCGGCATGCTGCCGACCATTCGAGAATTTGAGGAGATCCTGCGGGATGCAGGCTTCTCGAAATCGCTCGCCGCCGCACTGGCGTCGGCGGGCAAGCCGCATCTTCGGGGGGAGCCCGAGGTCAAGGCCGACGACGCGCTGCGCTTCCTCGAACGGATGCGCGGCTGACCCCTCCCCCTTCCTCCATTTTGGGATACGAACATGAGCGAACATAAGACGGCTGAGCAGCTGGCCGACGATCTGCGCAAGGACATCGGCGACAAGCAGGAGGCGATCAAGAAGACCGCCGACGAAGCGCTGACCGAAGCCAAGAAGACCGGCACGCTTGCGGCCGAGACGAAGGCGAGCACCGATAAGGCACTGACCGAGCTGAACACGCTCAAGGAGCAGCTGTCGCAGATCGAGCAGAAGATGGCGCGCCGCCCTGGCCAGGACGAAAACGAAGTCAAGTCGTTCGGTGCCCAGGTTACGGAATCCGACCGGTACAAGACCTATCTGTCGGACGGCGCGCGCGGCAGCTTCCGCATCGAACTCAAGGTCTCGGAAGCGCAGGTCAAGGCGATCACCGCCGCGCAGTCGGGCACCGCATGGTCGATGCGCGACACCGAGGTCACGTCGCTCCCGCGCCGCGGCCTAACGATCCGTGACCTGCTCACCATCGTGCCGACCACGAGCGGGTCGATCGACTATGCTCGCCAGACCACGCGCACGAACAATGCTGCCGTGGTTGCCGAGGGGGCGACGAAGCCGACGAGCGTCTACGTCTGGGAGCAGGTCAATGCGCCGGTGCGCGTCATCGCTCACCTCGCCAAGCTCACCCGCCAGGCGCTGGACGACTCTGTCCAGCTGCAGGGCGAGGTCGAGAACGAGATGCGCTTCGGCCTTGCGCTCGCCGAGGAGGGCGAGCTTCTCACCGGTGACGGCACCGGCCAGCACCTCACTGGCCTCATTCCCGGCGCCACCGCATATTCGGCGCCCATCACCATCGCTGACGCGACGATGATCGACATGCTGCGGCTGGCCCTGCTGCAGGCCGAGCTGGCGCTGTATCCCTCGGACGGCATCGTGCTGAACCCGGCGGATTGGGCAGGCATCGAACTGACGAAGGACGGCAACGGCCAGTATATCTGGGCGAACCCGCTTAACCTTGCCGGCCCGCGCCTTTGGGCAAAGCCGGTGGTCAGCACGACTGCGATGACGATCGACAAGTTCCTTGTCGGCGGCTTCAAGCTCCAGACGCTCTATGATCGCATGGCGCCTGAAGTCGTTATCGCCAGCGAGAACAGCGATGACTTCGAGAAGAACCTTTACACCATGCGGTGTGAGGAGCGTGTCGCGCTGGCACTGAAGAAGCCGGGCGCGCTGATCTACGGCGACTTCGGCAACGTCTGATCTCTCCAACTGAGGGCGGGCTTCGGCTCGCCCTCACCTTTCTAAAGGAGGTGACGATGACCGACACGGTCAAGGTTAAGGTGCTGCGCGCCCATTCGGGCGATTACGGCAGCAAGGCCGAGGGTGACACCTACGAGACGAGCCGCGGCCACGCGAACGCGCTGGCCGGGCAGAATCTCGTGAAGGTGCTCGGCGAGAAGGCGGAAGAGGCTCCCGCGAACAAATCCGAGCCCGCTCCGGCGAACAAGGCCGAGAAGAAGGGAAACACGAAATGATCCGGCGCTCGCGCACCAATAAGCTTGTCGTCGGCTCCGGCGACATCTTCGAGAACAATGGCGCTGTTGCTGATGCCTCGATCACGGTCAGCGCGGAATCGACCAACGTCCGCACGATCGCCATCCAGCTGAAGAAGGCGGACGGCACTGACATTGCCGTGCGCCAGGCTGTGCACCTCGCGCTGCTGCTCGACGCCAACGGCGACGCCTTCGCCGCGACCGGCGGCTCGACCGGCATCGCGATCGGCGCGGACGGGGCGCTGCTCCCGATCGTGGCGAAGAAGATGTGGCTGGCGATCTCGGAGGCCGATGGCGACATCGATCTGACCTGGACCGACACCGGCACTGAGGTTGCGTACCTCGCGGTCATCCTGCCCAGCGGCAAGATGATCATCAGCGCCGCGCTCACGAACGCCTGATAGATGCGCGTCTTCGTCGTCACTCCGCCCGCGGCGGTGGTCACCCTTGAGGAGGCCAAGCAGCACCTGAAGGTAGAGCACGACGAAGACGACGCGCTGATCACGTCGATGGTGGCCGCGGCAACCGGCCACATCGACGGACCGGACGGCTGGTTGGGACGCGCGATCGGGCTCCAGACCTTGGAGGCGCGTCTTGGCGCGGGATACTGCAGCGGCAGGATAGTGCTTCCGTATCGGCCGATAGCCAGCGTCGTCAGCATGAAATACATCGACAGCGACGGCGCCGAGCAGACGCTCGCAGCCGATCAATATTCCTTGCGCGGGCACGAGCTATGGCCCGCGTTCGACGTGACATGGCCGACGCCTCGCGCTGAGCCGGAGGCTGTTAGGGTCCAGTACCAGGCGGGCTATTCCTCTCTGCCCGCGGCGATCCGCGCTGCGATCCTGCTGATGGTGGGCGATCTGGACCGTAACCGAA
The DNA here is from genome assembly GCA_028292835.1 of Variovorax sp. Taxonomy (GTDB): domain Bacteria; phylum Pseudomonadota; class Gammaproteobacteria; order Burkholderiales; family Burkholderiaceae_C; genus Variovorax. The sequence goes on along the minus strand of JAQGLP010000548.1, from coordinate 33,866 downwards.
CCACCGTGGCCGCAGGCGCGAACAACGTCGCCGCAGTGCCAATGTCCACCACCGTCGAGAACTTGCTGAGCCCGTTCCGGGTCTACGGCTAATCCGCCGCCACCGGCGGTAACTGGAGAACATGCATGGCCGATCTGAGCATCACCGCCGCCAACGTCATTTCGGGCGCTGGCGCCAGCATCGAGCAGGCGGTCGCGGGCGCGACCGTCACGGCCGGTCAGGTCATCTACCGTGATTCCGCCGATAGCCGGAAATGCAAGCTGGCGGACAACAACGCCGGCACTGCGCTCGTGCGCACGCCGAAAGGCATCGCTCTGAATGGTGCTGCGAACGGCCAGCCTCTCGCGGTGCATGAGCGGGGCCCGATCACCATCGGCGCGACGCTCACGCCCGGTGTCGCCTATTACCTCGGCGATACGCCAGGCGGCATCTGCCCGGTCGGCGATCTCGCCACCGGTGAATATCCAACCATCATCGGCATCGCGATCTCCGCAAGCGTGCTGGACGTGAACATCCAGCCGTCGGGCGTCGCGCTCTAACCGTGCGCGTCGATCCGGGCGAGCTTGACCGGCGGATCGCCATCTTCCGCGCTGGAACGATCGACGATGGCATGGCCACCGTGCGGGGCGAGATGGGGGAGATCGGGCGCCGTTGGGCACGCAAGCGCGATGTCAGCGACGGTGAGCGGGTGCGGGCGGCGGAGCAGAGTCAGGAGATCACCACGCGCTTCCTGGTGCGCTCCGACGCCCTGACGCGCACGATCACCGGCAAGGACCTCATTCGCTACCCCGCGGCGAGCGGTCGGTTCTACGAGGTCACCGGGACCAAGGAGAGCGACGAGCGCGAGGATGCGCTCGAGATCACCGCGACCGCGCGGCCGGACCAGCCCGCCCCGTGAGCAAGTTCCGCCTGGATGGCCTGAAGGCGACCAACGCCGTCCTCGGAAACCTCCCCCGCGGCATGGGCAAGGCGGCTCTCGTGCGGGTCGGCAAGCGCCGGCTGGAGCCGATGAAGGATGCCGCCAAGGCGAATGCTCCAGTGGCAGAGGGCGACCTGCGCGACAGCATCATCGTCAGCACCGTTCAAGGCTCGCCGAACCAGCGGAAGCGCAAGTTTGCGAACAAGGCCGCTGTCGAGATTTACATGGGGCCCAGCAGCCAGAAGGGCGGCTTGAGCGGATATCCCGAGGCGGTGCCGCAGGAGTTCGGGTCGATCAACAATCCTCCGAGCGGCTACATGCGACGCGCATGGGATGAGCACCACCAAGCGCTGCTCGACGGCCTCGCCGAGGATCTCGGCCAAGAGGTCGATAAGACCGCCAAGCGGTACGCGCGCAAGCTCGCGCGGAATGCAGCGAAGGGCTGATCATGGAAGAGGTCGTCCGCTCCAAGCTGCTCGGCACCGCGCCCATCGCCGCGCTCGTTCAGACCCGCATCGATTGGGGCGAGCGGTCTCAGGGAACGACACTTCCCGCGATCGTGCTGCACCTGATCAGCGACATACCCGAGATGAAGATGGCCGGGCCGAGCGGCTGGTCTGACGCGCGCGTGCAGGTCGACAACATTGGCCGCACCATCATGGACGCCGTGCGCGTCCGCCGCGCCGTCCTGGCCGCCATGCTCGCCTGGTACGAAACTATCGATGGCAAGAAGTACCGGGCTTTCGTCATCGATAGCAGCACCAACCCGGACACCGACCAGACGGGCACTCTTCACCGCGCCCGGCTCGACCTTCGCATTTCCTACCAGTCCTAAGGGAGGCCTATTATGGCAGAGACGGCAGACGACACTGACATCGGTTATGGCATGCTCCTCAAGAAGGAGACGGCTCCCGGTGTGTACGGCACCACCCTCGCGGAGGTGACCGAGCTGAACCCGCCCGAGTTCTCGCGGGATTCCGTGCAGTTCACGCACATGTCCAGCCCCGACCGGCACCACGAATATAAGCCCGGCATGACCGATGCCGGCGAGGTGAGCATCGTCTACAATCTCATCCCCGGCGAGGCCGACGACGAGGTGATCGCCACGCACTTCGCTACCCACAGCGTCGAGAATTGGCGTGTCGAGTTCGCCAATGGCGCCACCCTCGACTTCCGCGGCTTCGCTACCTCCCACGGTCGCGCAGCACCGCTGGAAGATCGCATGACCGGCTCGGCCACCTTCAAGGTGTCCGGCAAGCCTGTCCTGGTTCCGGCTGCGTAATGCTGAGCGCCAACCCGCTGACGGGTGAAATTGCCTTCGGGCCAGTGAACGTTGAGGGGTTCGAGCAGGGTGGTGTCATCCTGCTCGACTTCTACGCGCTCGCGGTGCTCGAAGGTGAGATGACCGAACAGATCGAGCAGATCGGGGCCGCTGTGCTGAAGAGCCCCACGGCCATGATGACGGTGTTTCGCGTCGGCCTGCTCGACCGGCATGGTGAAGTCGAGGACCGCACCGCGGCCAAGATCATCCAGGCGCTCGGACCGGACGCGGCGGCGGCGATTGTGCTGCAGTCGTTCTCCGCCTGCTTTCCGGAGGCAGCGAAGGCGGCCGGGGGCCCTCCGAAACCGCTGAGGGTGGCGGCTGGAACATCCTCGAGTGCTACGGCGAATGGTGCGAAATCGGCCAGGACCCGGACAGGTTCTGGAAGCAAACCCCGCGCCTCTTCGCGCAAGCGGTAGCGGCGGCCGCGCGCGCCGCGGACCGCGATTATGAACGTGCGATCTCCATCGCGCACCTCAACGCCAAGCTGGGCCGCATCGCCAAGTTCCCGTCGCTGGACAAGCTGCTTGGCCGGTCAACGTCCAAGCGGGCGCGCAAGGGCAAGAAGCAGACGTGGCAGGAGGCGCTCAAGGCCGCTGAGGTCTATGTGGCGCACGTCGGCAAGAAGCGGCGAAGCCCTTAGGACTTCACCTTTGTGGCGTAGGCTACCGCGTCCTTCAGGTGCTCATAACGGTACGGGTCGAAGATGTAATAGTCCCCTTCGCGACGTATCCCGTGACGCTCCATGACCTCTTGATCTGAAGCATCAGAATGGGGCGCGGTTGGAATCGGTGCAACGGGCGTGTGAACTGCCGGCCGAGCGACCGGACTCATCCTGTCCATGACCATGGCCAGGCAGTGCACTACGATGCCGGAGATGAATGCGGTCATCCCGGCCAAGGCCATAAGCAGCTGCCTCTGCTGAAGGTCCATGTTGACGACGCGGTCCGTGGTCACGCCTCCCGAGAATGGGTGCTCCGCCGCTACGCTAGGATCAAATACGAACATCGCCCAAAGAACGGCGATCATCCCGACCACCCACATCGTCATGCCGACGCCCTTCATACTGCCTCCTGGTCACCACCCTAGATCTGGTGGCGTACCTCTTCTGAAGCTCAACGCCAATCGCCTGACAGGCTACAAACGGGGAGGTGACCTATCGCTAGCAGCATCATAGGTCAGCTCAGGGTCATTCTCGGGCTGGACACCGCACAGTTTGAGAAGGGCCTTTCAGAAGCTCAGAAACAACTCCTGAAGTCCGGTCGCTCGTTCGAGCAGATGGGACAGCGTATAGAGAAGATCGGTCAAAGCCTTTCTATCGGCCTGACCCTGCCGATCCTCGCAGTGGGCGGTGCGGCGCTCAAAATGGGCGCTGATTTCGAGAGCGCGATGAATCGCGTGGAGGCGGCCACCGGCGCCAGCGGCACGCAGTTGAAGGCCCTTCGAGACCAGGCGAAGGCTTTCGGCGCGGACAAGAGCGTGACGGCTACCGCTGCTCAGACGGCTGACGTGATGGAGGCCCTCGCCAAAAACGGCTTGAACGCCACGCAGATCCTCGGCGGCACCACCGCGGCCGTGCTCAAGCTGGCCGCCGCCAACGCGGCAGAGTTCGCGCCCGCCGCTGATCTCACGACGGACATCATGCAGCAGTTCGGCAAGCAGGCCGGGGATATGAACGGTGTCGTCGATAAGCTCACCGGTGGCATGCTCGTCTCTAAGTTTGGCTTTGACGACTATCGGCAGGCACTTGGGCAGACGGGCGGCGTGGCCGGTGGCCTCGGGCTTTCCTTCGAAGATACCAACGTGGCGCTCGCCGCAACGTCCGCACTATTCTCGTCCGGCTCGGATGCGGGCACGTCCTTCAAGACATTCCTTACCTCGCTCACCCCCAAGTCGAAAGAGGCGGGCGCAATGATGGAGCGCCTAGGCGTGTCCTTCTATTCCGCCAACGGCCAGATGAAGCCGCTAAGCGAGATCGCGCAGGTCCTGAAGGACAATCTCGCCGGACTCTCCGACACCGCCAAAACTAAGGCGCTGACGACCATGTTCGGCACGGATGCCATGCGCACCGCGATCGGGCTGATGAACCAGGGCGCAGACGGCCTGGCTCGTATCCGCGGCGAGATCGACAAGGCGAGCGCGCAGGATCAGATGGAAGCCCGCATGAAGGGCTGGGCCGGTGCACTCACTCAGGTAAAGAAGGCCTTCGAAGCTGCCGCAATTGCTCTCGGCGATAGTGGTTTCCTTGCGGGCGCGACCGCGGTGCTCACGACTGTCGGCGATCTCATCCGCGGGTTTTCGGCGCTGCCCGCGCCGGTCCTGCAGCTGATTGGTGTAATGGCCACGGTTGCGGCGGTTATCGGCCCCGTGGTGCTCGTGGCAGGAAAACTCGTTGGCGTTTGGGGAACCGTCCTCACACTCGGGGGCCGGCTGGCGCCGATGTGGGCTGCGACCAACACGGCGCTCGCCGCGTCGGCGGCCTCCGGGAATCTGGCCGCCGCTTCGATGACGCGCCTCGGTTTGGCCATGCGGTTCCTGACGGGCCCATGGGGCGTCGTGATCCTCGGCGTCGCTGCTGCTCTGGGGTACGTCTATCAGCAGACGACACGCGCGGTGGTGGCGAACGATCATCTGAAGGCAGCCGCCGATAAGGTGTCGGAAGCGCAGGGCCGCCAGCGCGACACCACACTACAACTCGCAACGGCGTTGGGTAACGCTCGCGCTCAGCTGATCGCGAAAGCTCAAGCCGATCGTCTCGCCGCTATCCAGGCCATCAAGACCGCCAAAGCTGACCTGACTGCTGCGATGGCCGCGCGCGAGCGCGCTCGGGCGGATGCAGTAAAGGCGTCGGCTCCCACTGCGACGCTGATCGCCGGCGCGGATGAGGGTCGGGCCGAACAGATTCAATCGCTTTATGCAGACCGTGCGCAACGGCAAGCGGACGAAAATGCTAAGCAGGCCATCAAGAACCTGAAGGATTGGGCATCCGTGGTGGACGGTTATACGGCCGCCATCAATGCACCGATCGCGTCGGTAGATGCGCCCGTTTTGACAAACCCCGACCTCTCCTCAGGCGGTTCCGATAAGTCCACGAAAGCGCACGGCCCCTCCGCCGAGGAACTCGCGCGCCGCCGCGACGAGCTCAAGATTGAGGTGGAGATCCAAGCCGCGCAGGACCGCGGCGACGCGGCTCATGCCCAGCAGCTTCAGGACCAACTCGACCTCCAGCGCCGGATCAAGGATTGGGAAGATGCGGGGCTCAGCGCCACGTCCGCGAAGATCGCTGCCGAGCAGGACATGGCAACGCTTCAGGCCGCGCGCGCCGCGCGCATGGGGCGCGAGGTCAAGGAGCATCAGGATTCGGTCAACCTGCAGGCCGCCGAGATCACGAACAACGGCGAGATCGTCGACAGCCTCACCCGCTCTGCTGAAATCCGCGAGCGCATCCTGTTCTATCAGGAGCACGGCAAGACGCTGGAGCTGGCCACGGCCGCCGCCATCGCCGAACAGGTGCGGCTTGATAAGGAACGCGCCGCGGCACGTGACCAGATGCTGCGCGACACTGAGGCGCAGCGCCAGATCGACCTTGCGAAAGCGCGCGGAGATACCGACCAGCAGATCCGCGCGATGGAGTCCGCGCAGTGGATCCGCGAGCGCTCCGAGGAGCTGCAGCGGGCGCAGTCGAGCGGCGGTGCCGGCCTCTCAAAGGCTGCAGCTGAGGCCCAAGCCGCGACGGAGGCCATGCAGGGCGAGCAGGCCCGGCAGCAAGGCATCTTCCGCGACACGATCAAGGGCGGCTTCCGCGCCGCGCTCGATGGCGACTTCAAGTCCTACTTCAAGAACTGGCTGCGGGATCGCACCGCGAAGGGGATGGAGGAGGCGCTGAACAGTCTCTCCGACCTGATCGCCCGCCTATTCAGCAAGGTAAACCTGGGAGGCGGTGGCATCGGCGGCGCACTCGGATCAGTTCTCGGCGCCCTCGGAATTGGCGGCCGCGGAGACGCCACGCTCGGTTCGTCCAACCCGCTGGCGGATTTCAAGAGCATCGATCCGTGGGCGAAAACTCCGGGCTTTGCGCGAGGCGGCGAGTTCAAGGTCGGCGGGCGGTCCGGGATCGACCAGAACATGATGGCCATGCGGCTGACCAAGGGCGAGAACGTGAAGATTACGCCTGCCAACGATCGGGGAGGCGGCGGTTATGCCCCGGTCAACGTCTACCTCACGGTGCCTGCCGGTGTAGACCTCGCGACACGAGGCGAGGTCGCGCGGCTGGCGGAGGCCACAAAAACCGCCACGATGCAGGCCATCGCGCAAGCCAATCGAAGGAGGGGCTGATGGCGGACTTCGAATGGCCGGTCGATCTCGTCCCCTATCGCGTCGCCTTCTACCTCCAGCCCCACGTGGGCGGGCAAGAAAGCCCCATCACGCGTACGCGCAAGGTGTACGGGCTGTCAGCGCCCCGCTGGCTGGCTCGGCTGACGTTCCGCGCTGGTGACGATGGTGTTCGCGGCCAGTCGGCGTTTGCCCCTCGCCTGGACGCACTGATCGCGGACCTTGAAGGCGGTCTGAATCGGATCGCGTTCTGGGACTTTCGTCGTCCCCGCCCGCGGGGCGACCAACGCGAGCAGGCCGTTGGCTCGATCACCAACGGGGCCACTCTTGAGGGCGCGACCACGATGGCTTGGACCGGCCATGTGGCGCACACGGCAGCATGGATGCCGGGCGACTATTTCGGCGGCGACGGTCGCGTTCATATGGTGACGGGCCTGACGCCCTATCGGACGGACGGCACTGGCGCGGTGACGATCAGCTTTAAGCCGCCGCTCGCCACAGACATTGGGGAAGGTGCGGCGATACGGATCCGGCCAACATCGTTGTTCCAGCTCGTCTCGGAAGATGCCGGGCAGAACGACACCGCCGTAGGTGAGGACACCGAATACACGCTCGATTTCGTTGAGGATCTGAACGGTGACGCGTGAACTCGACGCGCCGCTTGCGGAGGAAATCGAAAAGCGCGCGCTGCGTCCGTTCGTCGCCTTCCACATCAACACGCCCGATCCGGTTTGGGCCTATTCCGGAAACAAGGTCGTCACGTTCGCAGGGCATGAGTGGACCGGGTATTCCGGCCTCGCCAAGGTGGACAGTATCGGAGAGAGCACCAGCGGTGCCGCCACCGGCATGCAGGTGACATTGCTCCGCGTGCCGTCCGAGTTCCGCGATGATCTGGCGGACCAGGCTGTGCGCGGGTGCCTCTATGAGGTCTATCTCGGCGTCCAGGACGAGGCCTACAAGGAGGTGCTCGGCTTTAAGAAGATCTGGAAGGGCACGCTCCAGAGCTATGAGATCATCGACGGGGGCACGACCCTCACGGTTCAGGCCGGCGGCGAGAGCCGGCAGATCGACCAGCGCCGCCCAACGATCAAGCGGTTCACGGACGAATACCAACAGCGCAAATATAGCGGAGATCGCTTCTTCGAATATGTGCCGCGATTGCCGGAGCTTGCGATCCTCTGGGCCAAGTCCAGCCAGGATGGCCTCTGACCCTGACTGGCCGCTCCATTGCGGCGATTTATGGCGGGCCTCAGTGCTGGCGACCACGGGCAGGGATGTCTGCGCCGTCATAGGGCTGATGCCACGCTGCCCGCGCGATCTGGCGGCAATGATGCGCCGGCTGGGCGTGCGTGACCTCTCAGGCGTCGTGAGCGCCGTTCACGGGCCGGCGATCAATAGGCGGCTGGCACGGCGCGGCGATATCGTTCGGCGGGGCTGGGCCTTGGGTACGTGCCGCGGGGAACTGGCGGTGTTCTACGGCGGGAGGGCTTTGGAGATGTGCGAGATCGATGAAGCCTGGGCGCTCGCGCGCTAACCATGGGGAAGATCCTAAAGTCTATCGCAAAGCAGCTTTACGGCCCGCTCACCGGCTTGATTGTGGACGGCAAGCAAGGCTTCATGCAGGGCCTGACGAACGCCGCCACAGCCTATTTCGGCGGGCCTTCGCAGGTGGCCCTTGCTGTGGCGAACGCCGTCGTCACCGAACTGGCGCGCAAGCCGTCAGCCCAGCCAAGTCCGATCAACTTTCGACAGTCCATCGCGAACAGTTTCATCATCATCGGCAAGCGCCGCGCTGGCGGGTTGATGGTATTCTTTCACCCGCGCAAGACTGACAAGAAGCACTACCGCTATTTCATCTTCGCCGCGGCAGGGCATCGCTGCCATGCCTTGACCCGCTGGTATCTCAACGACGAAGTTGTGTCGGTGAATGCCTCAACGGGCGAGGTCACCAGCGGCGACTATGCAGGTAAGGCATGGCTCTGGTTCGGGCGCGGCACCTATGACACGGACGAGACGCCCGCCATCTTCCGCACAGAATGCGCTTCGAAGTGGACGGACTCCCATGTCGGCTACGGCGTCGCAAAGATTTACGCCAAGTTCCAGCTTTCCGACGATGTGGTTGAGGCAGGGATGCCGACCGTCAGCGCCGAGATCGAGGGCAGCGATGAAATCCGCGATCCTCGCACCGATGTGGTCGGCTATACCAATCTGGCGGTTCCCGCGTTCTATTGGTGGCTGAGCCTGCCGCGCGAGGAAGGCGGCTTCGGAGCGGCAGACGATGAGATCCCCGACGACGATCTGCTCTCCGCTTGGACGAATGTCTGCGACGAGGATGTGGAAATCCCCGGAAGCCTGACGGAGAAGCGCTACACCTTCGACAGCCGCATTGAGACGGGCGCGCCAGCAAGCGAGGTCCGGCAGACATTCGTCACCAGTTGCGCGGGCACCTTCACCTTCTCGGAAGGCAAATTCCTGATGCGGCCGGGCTATTGGGTGCCCTCCTCCGCCACGCTATCAGAGGAAGATCTGGCCGGCGACATCACCGTCCCTCTGCTCGTCAATGCCGAGGAGTATGCGAACGAGGTGAGCGGGACATTTGTCGATCCCGACATGCTCTATCAGCAGCAGGCGGTTCCGGTGCGCAGGCTCGATGCGGGTGATGTTCGCCAGGCGGACTATGACCTCGCCCACATCACCAGCCACTATCGGGCGCAGCGCATCCTGGAGATCATGCTCCGCCGCGGCGCCTGCGAGAAGCGCGTGACCTGGCCGATGAACATCTCCGGGCTGGCGACGCAGGCCATGCAGACGGTCCAGCTAGGCACCTCGCGCTACGGCCTGTCGAACTATGCCTTCGTCATCGACGAGTGGACGCTGACCCCTGACTTCGGCGTCACGATCGACGTGCGCGAAGAGAACGAGGACATCTACGAACTGCCGGTGGCGGAGTATATCGAGCGGTCCACCACAGGCACGATCGACAAGCCGGAACCGATTGGTCCGGAGGCGCCTGACGAAGGAAGCTGGACATTCACATCTGAGCTTCTGACTGGCGATGGAGTATCCATACCGGCGTTGGTGTTCGCGGGTGCGGTCGATGATCCGAACGCCACAGATGTTCTTTTTGAATACGCCCCCGGCTCAACTGAGCCAGCGGACGACGAGTGGATAGGGCCAGCTGTCGGCAACAAGGCGGTTACGCGCTGGGAGATCACCAGCATCACCAGCGACACGCCTTACTGGGGCGCGGTTTCTTACCGGGTGGGCGGCGTGACCGGAGAGCGGCTCACTCTGGGGCCGGTCAATACGCCTGGGGCCGTGACCGCAGGAGCCACCCGCACCACGTCCACGGGCGACATTCGCGTCACCTCTGACGGCTCGGAACGCGTAACCGGCTAGGAGCATCAATGACCACTGCAAAGATCAGCGACCTCGCTTCGGCGGGGGCGCTCGCACTCACGCACCTTATTGAGACGGAGAGCGCCGGAGGCACGTCAGGCAAAGCCGCGCTGTCAGCGCTGATGACGCTCATCGAGGCGAACATCGGCACCGCAGCATTTCGCGCGCTGATCGATGATGCTGACAACACCGCACTGCATACCACGCTCGGCCTCGGCGCGCTTGCCCTGCTCGGGACGATCAATGGCGGGAACTGGAGCGGGGCCGATCTTGCGGTAGTCGATGGCGGCACCGGGGCATCGTCGGCATCGGCGGCTCGCACGAACCTCGGCCTCATCATCGGCACGGATGTTCAGGCCCACGATGCCGATCTGGATAGTCTCGCCGCACTCGCCACCACCAGCTACGGCCGAGCGCTGCTGGAACTGGCGAACGCCGCTGCCCTGCGAACGGCCGGTGGTCTCGTCATTGGCACAGACGTGCAAGCCTACGACGCGGACCTTGCCGCTGTCGCTGCGCTCACGACCGCAACCTTTGGCCGCTCTCTGCTGACGATGGCGGATGCGGCAGCACTGCGCGCCGCGGCTCTGGTAAAGCGCCCACTACCCACCGGGCGGTTCGTGCTTCCCGAGAACGTCGCGGTTGGCGGCTCTCCGTCAGCACCGGGCGCGAACACGTTGCGGATGTTCGCAGGTTATATCCGTGAGCGTGTGACGATCGCCTCGCTTGGGTTTCGCATCGCCACCCTGTCTGCTTCGGGCAACGTGCAGTTCTCAATCTATGCATCGGACCCGACGACGCTCGCGCCGACCGGGGCGCCGCTCTACACCTCGGCATCGCAAAGCACGTCAGCGACGGGATCGTTTGAGATCACGGGGGTCGGGCTGACGCTCGATCCCGGCTATTACTGGTTCGCCAGTGTGGGCGACGCGAGCGCTGCCAGCGCGGTCTACACCTCCCTGCAGGCCGGCGAGAGTTCCCAGGGCCGTATCATCGGCGGCTCCGCCATCGGTAACGTCCTGTCGTCCGGTGGCCTCACGGGCGTCGGCAAGGCCTTCACCTTCGGAACGTGGCCCACCCTCACCGGTAGTTTCACCACTGACGGCCTGAATGACGTGACGGCGCAGACGGTCCCCGCGGTCGTGTTCAAGATATAGGTTCGGAGAAATCGATGATCACACCCGGCACGCTCAATCTTCGGGCGGGGCGCCATGTGCCCTTCACCTATACCATGGATTTCGTGGGGATAGACCTGACCGGCGCTGATCTGCAGGCGCAGGTTCGGCTTAAGCCCGACACGCCCGGATCGCCGCTGATCGATTTGCCGGACGGGGTTTTGTCTGGGGCGACGGGGCTTCGCTTCCTGTCCGTCAGCACCACCGATGGCATCCCGACAAGCATCGTCACCATGTTCATCACCGAGGCCGACATGGAGGATGGGGCGAAGGTTCCATCGGCGGTCGAGCCGGGGGATGACGTTACCCTTTCCTGGGACATGCAGATCACTCCGAGCGGGGGAGTGAAGAGCGTCTATCTGCGCGGCGCATTCATTGTTGAAGGGGGAGTGACGCAATGAGCGACGCAATTGTGACCGTAGCCGACAGTCGTGTGTCGGTGAATGTCTTTGGCGCGAGTCTGATTGCACCCTCTGTCTCTGCCGCCGCTGCTTCTGCAACTGCTGCGGCAGATTCGGCAACTGCTGCCGGCGTACAGGCTGCGGCTGCGGCTGCGTCGGCTGCGGCAGTCGAGTTCGGCGTCGGCTCGGTGATCGCTGATGCAACGCCAGCGATCCAGCGTAACGGTGGCACGACTGCGCTGGGAACGTGGGGTGTCACCATTCCGACCGGGCAGACCGGGCAGAATACCGTCATTCAATCGAAGTTCGCATTTGATGGGGCGGCGGCGATTGGCCGCGTTGCCAAGTTCAAACTGCTCTACAGCACCAGCGCGGCATACACGCGGACATCATCGAACTTCTTCGTCATCCGCAAAGCGAACACGCGCTTCACCGGCTCGATCTCCGGCACGACGCTGACGGTGACGGCGGTTGAATCTGGCACGATCGGCACGTCTCAGGTCATCCTGTCGGGCGCGCAGGCCGGCACCACGATTGTGCCTGGGGGCACCGGCACGGGCGGTGTGGGCACGTACACGGTCAACGCTTCGCAGACGGTGGCAAGCCGCGAGATGCAGGGCCAGGTAACGGCGACGCGCTCGGCTTCGCCTGTCGTGACCGCTCTCAGCCAGAAGTTTCTCGTCACCTATACCTACACCGTGCAGGGCGACGAGATTGAGATTTGGCCGTACAATGCACTGACGGGCGTGGTTGCCGCAGCTTCCCCTGAGACGATCACGCTTCAGGATATCAGCTACCGCCTCTCCACCACGACAAGCTCGATCCTGTCGGTGGGCGAAGAGAACCTTGCCGCACGCGATGCGCTGACGCAGGCGCGTGCTATCACTGCCGCCTCGGCGCTCGTCGTCGCGGCGCTCTCCGGCGAATACAGCAACGTCATCACCGTCGAGAAGGACGGCACCGGCGACTTTACGACGATCCTCGATGCGCTTGGCTCGATCACCGACAACAGCGCGTCGAACACCTACGCGATCGTCATCGGCGAAGGCACGCACACCGAGGAAGAGATATTTCCTCCCGCTCCCGGCTACATCGACCTGATCGGCCGCAACCGGGCACGCACCATCATCTATGGCTATTTCGCGCCGAGCCGCGCGCTGGCCGACATCACCGCCTATTCCACGATCCGCAACGTCTATCCGGGGCGGCTGATCAATCTGACGATCCTCGCCGAGAATCGCCGCTATGCCCTGCACCCGGAAGGCAACGGCGTCCTGAACATCGGCGGGATGTATGACATCATCAACTGCCATGTCGAGCACCTCGGCAACCAGGGCGCCAAGGATTATCAGGCGGGCATCGGCACCCCCGCGGGCGCGAGCGGCACCTATGGCGTTTGGCCGAACTGGGTGGGCTGGGGCTGCGGCACCGCCGATGCGCAGAACTACCGATTCCAGAACACCCTGATCAAGGGCGTCACGGGCGGGATGGCGACGCACAACTCGGTGGATTGCTCGCGCGGCGTGACGTTCCACTTTGAGGGCGGCGCGGTCATTGCGACGAACTCGGACGCGCCTGCGATCCAGTTTTCGTCTCAGGGCGCCTTGGCCGAAAGCATCGCCAGCTTCGTCGGCACCACCATCGTTGGCGATGTCATCATGTATAACTCGCTCTGGTATCAGACCTCTGCTGCCAAGGTCCGCGCCAATCATAACGAGTGGAGGATCTCCCTCATCGGCTGCACGCCTGCCGTTTGCTGGGCTTCGGACGAGGGGCAGGCGCTGCAGATTACCAGCGCGGACGCGACGACAGCATCAAGCGTTGCGATCAGCGGCGCTGTCGTCGCCGTCCTGTTGGGCGCGAACTACAAAACGATCGGTGCCGGTGGCGCCGGTGCTCCCAACGCCGCGGTCCAGGGCGTGCTCGATGTCAGCGGTGCCGCGATCAGCCCTGCCGACAACTCGCTGATTACGACGATGGGGCAGCGCCTGGGAGACCGCAGCGGCAGCCCGATCAGCTTCGATGTCACGTTCCAGGGCGGCGCTCCGATCACCGTCACCTTCAACACGAACCTGACCGCGGTGAGCAATGCGACCATCCTTGCGTCGATCAACACGGCGCTTGGGGCGGCGGGAACAGCGAGCCTCGTCAAGCCGGGCAACTATGACCTGCAGCGCGACACAACGCGGGAGGATTACCTTCTGAACGACACCGCGGCTGATATCCCCAAGGGTTCGGTCTGCATCCTCTCGACGCTCAAGACGCTGCGGCTGATGACCTCGGCAGACACGACCTATGACAAGCGGCACGTCCGGGTTGCGGTGGAGGATATCCCTGTGGGCGCATACGGGCGCTGCCGCAGCGATGGTTACCTTTCGCTGGGCGGTGGCAACCAGAGCCTTGCTTCGGACATTCTGCGGACGGAGAGCGGCGTGTTGAGCTTCGGCTCGACCTTCTCGATCGTCACGGCGGGACAGATCACACTCGGCGGGACGATGGGCCTGTTCCCTGTCGTTCGTCCCGTCGCGATTGCGGCATCACCACGGGCCGTCGAGTTCGCGCGGTGATGGACGCCGCCGCCATCAGAGCATCCCTGCCAGGTGGATCGCGCCAATCGCGGCGTTTGCCCACACGACAATCCCGAAGAGCGTTCCCCAGATCATTGAGCGCGCGAGGGTCTTGGGCATGATGTCGTCAGTCATGAGTGCCTCCCTTTCGGGATTCGTAATGGACCTCGGAGGCGGCGGTTCCGCGTCAGTTCGCCTGCAGAATCATGACAGCCGGCCACCGCAAGGTGAGCGTTCCCTTGGGTGCGGCGAGGCCAGGGGGTGACGGAGGCCGGGGCCATCCACGTCGCCAGCGTGATGGCGGTCTGGATGATCTTCCTCTCATCGATCCGCTTCGGCCTCGCGGGGGCTTACGGGCTGAAGCCTGTCGCTCTGTGCCTGTGGCGGCTGGTGCGGTGCAAGGATACCGACAAGCGCGCCTGCTGGCGCCGTCTCGTCCGAAGCATGGATGAGCAGTTCCTCGAGCTGATGATCGCCCTGACGACCAAGTGGAGCGCGGTGCTGCTGTTCGGCGGAATGGGATCGATCGGCTTCGGAATGGCCTTCGGGAGCGCGGGCGATGTCGCCCAGCTGGTCGCCGATCGCCCGACGCTGCTCAACATCTACGATCGCGGGATGGACTGCATCTGCGCGCTGCTGGTCTGTTTCGGCATGGCGGCCGTGCTGGCGGCACTTTCAAAGAGGCGGACGATGAGCAGCGCAATCAGCCTCGGCTTCATGATCACCGGGCTCGGCGTCGGCCTGGTGACGGCGGCGCACCCGTGAAGCTGTGGGAGCACTGGCAGGTCTATGCCCTGATGCTGTTCGCGGTGGCGGCCGGCCAGATCGGCAGGCTCGGTCAGAAGCTGGAGCGCGGGCAGATCATCGGCGCCAAGCAAGTGCTGGTCGAACTCTCCATGCTGCCGGCGTTCGGCTCCCTCGGCGGTGCGCTGGCGGCGGAGCATGACTGGCCGATCTGGGCGGTTATCGGCAGCGGTATCAGCGCAGGTTGGATGGGGTTCGCCAGCTTCCGGCTGATCGTTGCGGCCTTCCGCACCCTAGCGAAGCAGTTCGTGGCCGACATCAAGGACTGAAAAGGAATGCCCGCCCTCATACAGGAATGAATGAGGACGGGCACCGGGTCAGCCGGGGTGGAGAGTATTCCACCGGCCTCCGCACCTGACGCCTTAACCGTCCGCCACCTGATTGGAAGGAGGATTCTAAGATGACGACGGCTCCCGAGCCGGCGTGGCTTCGCCATGCCCGGACGCACATCGGCTTGCGGGAAATCCCCGGACCGAAGCACAACGCGACAATCATGAGCTGGGTGAAGTCGCTCGGTGCAAAGATCCTTGGCGTCACCGTCACGGACGATGAGGCCGCCTGGTGCGGAACCTTCATGGCACACTGCATGCAGAGCGTCGGGATAGCGCCGCCGCCGATCGCAGTGCGCGCCTCGTCCTGGGACAAGTGGGGCGTGCCCTGCCGCCCGATCTACGGCGCCCTCGGCCGCTTCGCTCGCCCCGGTGGCGGGCACATTGCGATCATCCTCGGCGAGGCGGTGGTGCCGATCAAGGGAAAGCCGACACGCTGCTTCCGGATCCTCGGGGGTAATCAGTCCAACAGCGTCAAGGAAGACTGGATCGAGGCGTCGCGGCTCGTGACCGCGCGCTGGCCTGCTGACGTTCCAATCACGGGGTATGTCCGCAAGCTCGCGGCCACTGGCGAGGCCGTATCAAGGAATGAAGCATGAACCGGAAGCCGCTCACCCTTCGGGATTGGATCGGCGTCTGCCTGATTGCGGCGTTCGTCGCGTCCATCATGGCGTTGTTCTGGAAGATCATCCCGAAGGAGAACGAGCAGCTCATCGTCTACATGCTCGGCCAGCTGTCCGGGTTCGTCGCGACCGTCGTCGGCTTCCATTACGTGGTCAGCAAGAACGACGAGCAGAAGAGCGAGAACACAGCCGCCGCCTTCCGCGCGATCGAGGCCACCGCCAAAAACGGGACGGGTGCGACTGATCAGAACGTGATCCGCCCCGGTGACACGGTCGAGCTGCGAGAGCCGCAGCCGTGATCCTCGAACGCGGGATCCAAAGAGAATTGACCACTTGCCTTAGGGGCCGGTGCGGCTAGATGTCGCGCCGCTGATCCGGGGGGAGATGATCGTGGTCGAACTGCTGTGTCGCTTGCTTGGCCATAAGGTTGACCGGAAGCGGGTACGCCACGATGGCGAGACGTTTCACGGCCCGTGCTCGCGCTGCGGCAGGTCTATGGTGCGGGCAGACGACGGCTGGGATGAGCGGATCGATAGCTAGACCATCCGTCGCCTCTTTTTAGGCCGCTTAGCTGCCTTGAGAGGCACCGGCCGCAGCTTCCCGCGTGCGATCCGCATAGTGTCGGGCAGCGGTGGGCCGGGCGCATCCACCTCCTCGATCTCGACGCCAACGCTCCAGAACACCGAGCCGCTGTCATCCACCGTCGCCTCGCGCGCGTCGACCACGTCCTGCTGCGCCTCCACCTTGCGCTGGCGCCATTCGCCAGCCGGCCGCCCGAAGAGAGTGAAGCGGTAGAGTATCAACGCGAGCCACCTGCACTATTCTGAGACACGTCCGCCGGCCGGAAGGCCGAGCGGGGGTGCCGTGCGTCAACACGGCAACCAGCGAGCGCAAACTCGCTACGCGCAGCCGGCCAAGCTGCTAACGCCCCGCGCCTGGGCCACAGGCGGGGCTCTTGTGAGCATCAAACACCATGGAGTCTATAAGCGTCCCCGTGCGCCCGGTCCGTCCGGTTGCCGGCTACATCGGCGGCAAGCGCAACCTGTCGCGCCGCCTCGTTGCGATGATCGACCAGATCCCGCACCACACCTATGCGGAGCCGTTCGTCGGCATGGGCGGAATTTTCCTCCGCCGCACCCGCAAGCCCCCCGCCGAGGTCATCAACGACATCTCGGGCGATGTGGCCACGCTGTTCCGCGTCCTGCAGGAACACTATCCCTACTTCATCGACATGCTGCGCTGGCGGCTCACCAGCCGGGCCGAGTTCGAGCGTCTGCTCGCCCTCCCCGCCGATTGGCTCACGGACCTACAAAGGGCCGCCCGATTCCTCTACCTTCAGAAGACCGCATTCGGCGGCAAGGTTGACGGGCGCAACTTCGGCGTCGATCCGCGCGCGCCAGGCCGCTTCAATGTCTCGAACCTCGAACCCCTCCTCGCCGAGGTGCACGAGCGGCTGGCAGGCGTCTGCATCGAGCGCTTGCCTTATGGCGAGTTCATCCGGCGATACGACCGGTCGGGCACCCTCTTCTATCTCGATCCGCCATATTGGGGCTGCGAGACGGACTACGGGCCGGGCGTCTTCGAGCGCGCCGACTTCGAGCGGCTGGCGGATCAACTATCCGGAATTTCCGGACAGTTCATCTTGTCGATCAACGACACGCCCGGAGCGCGAGAGGTGTTCGGCCGGTTCGACATCGCCGAGGTCGAGACCACCTATCAGATCGGCGGGGGCGCCGGTAAGCGCGCAGGCGAGCTGATCGTGAAGGCCGCGTGAAGGTGGACTGTCCCGAGCTATTCGTCGGGCGCTTCGATTGCAGCCTTCGCCTGTTCAAGATTATGCGGGACATCCAGCGACTTACCGCCGTTGAAGAAGATGCGGGTCACATTCCCGACGTAGGAGACATGTGTAACCTGCTCAGGATTGATCAGTGCCTGACCCTGTGGATGACAGTCGATCCAAATAAGCTGCATAGGCATGTCCTTTCTTGGCTCGCTCACTCGTCGGCGGGCGATTCGATCGTGCCGAATCGGGCGAGCGCTGCCCGGTATTCCGGAATATCCATAAGGGCGTCATGAACTTCCGACGCCGGTATGTCGTCAGCAACAGTGAGATGGATGAACTGGAGGAGGAGCATTCTCAGCTTCTCTCCGTCGTCAGCTTCCGCGAAATCCCCGTTGCACGCTCCCCAGGAGCAATCATAGCGACGGTCGTCCGGTCGCCCCAATCGCATTACCTTGAGAGACGCCATGCCGGGCTCGGATGGCCTCCAGATGATCTGCGTTTCTGCGAGGGGGACGTCGGTCATGCGATTCTCCAGCCGGACGCCCCAGAATGGCGGAGGCAGCCCTCGCGCGTCAATAAGCCAGCCATTCGAGTTCGGCGTCGTCGATAGCCTCGAACATGTCGCCGTCCGCGCCAAGATTGCTGAGGTAGCCACGGATCTTCTCGGGATCGGCAAGCTTCGGAAACCGGGGGTCGCTCTTCGCCGCTTTGGCCAGCTGGCCGATCCAGCCGTCGCGCTTCTGCTGCGACAGCAGCCATCGGCCGAACGGCTCCCGATCGCCTGTGTCGGCCGAGGGTGCCGCCGCCTCCGGCAGATGCTCGAACACCTCGCCGGTCTCCGGATCAAACGTCTCGGCTGGCGCGCCCCGCGCCTCAATGACCGCGATCTGCTCCAGCAGTTCACCGACGGGCACGGCCTTCTTTCTCCGCTTGTTCACCACGAATCTCCCTAGGCGACTCACATGAGATCAGCATATCTGTTCCCGGTCTGTTCGCATAGAGAGGCTGGATGGCGTGGGCATCAACGACTTTTCGCTGAGGGTGGTGGGCTGCTATTACGACAACCCGGACGGGTCCAGCCGCCAGGCGGAGATCGCGAACTGCTGGCCGGGCGAGGTCGTCGAGCTATATCGCGAGCCTGACAATCCGCACGATCCGTCGGCGGTCGCGGTCTTCTCACGACGAGGAGTTCAGGTCGGCTACCTTGGGAAGGATCGCTGCGGATGGATCGGCAGCAAGATCGACCGCAAGTACGAGATACACGCGATCGTCGAGCGGGTGCTGGGCGCCACCCTGCCCGGCTCTACGCTTGGGCTGATCATCCGGCTGAACATGGAGGGCGATAAGCCCGATCTTGACGTGCGACCCCGCTTCGGTTCGAATCCCGCATTCGCCGTCCAGAGGGTGCATTTCTAATCCATGGCATATTCCATGGTATGATCGCGAAAGCGTACCAATTTATCGTTTAATATCAAGCGGAAGAGACCCGTTATTCAATGGCCTCCCGCTCCGCCATTATACCATGCTCATGCGTGCGTATCCGTTCACAAAGCCTTGTTTTCTGCGGGTTTCCGGGGGCATAGTGCGCCCACCCTGTTCGCGGTTGTGCGCATCCGTTCACACCCCGGCATGGTACATGCCATGGCATGAGGCCACGGCATCCATGGTATGGAGCCTGGGGTGCTTACCGACGCGAAGATCAAGGCCGCGAAGCCTGCCGAGAAGGATTACAAGCTGGGCGATACCGGCCAGCTGTTCCTCCACGTCACGAAGGCGGGCGGCAAGCACTGGCGCATGAACTACACGTACGGGGCCGGGGCGAGTGGCAAGCCAGCACAAAAGACTCTGAGCTTCGGCGCCTATCCTCAGCTCACCCTGATCGATGCCAGGCGGAAGCGCGACGAGGCCAAGGCGCTGCTGCGCGACGGCAAGGACCCCGCGGTCGAGCGGAGGATCAACGCCAAGGCGCAGATGCTCGCTAGCGAGAACACCTTCGAGACCGTCGCCCGGCGCTGGCATGCGCTCAAGGCGCCGAACTGGTCCAAGGTGCATGCGCAGGACGTGATCGAAAGCCTTGAGGCTGACATCTTCCCGGCGATCGGCGATCTCCCCATCACGGCGATCAAGGCGCCGAAGCTCCTCGACATCCTCAATGTGGTCGAGGCCCGCGGCGCGATCGAGACCGCGCACAGGCTCCGCCAGCGACTGTCTGCCATATTCGTCTATGGTATAGCGGCCGGCGTCGCGGAGGCGGACCCTGCCGCCAGCCTAGGCAAGGCCCTCAAGCAGAAGCCGCGCGCGAAGAACCAGCCGTCCATCATCGATGGCAAGCGAACGCAGGACGAGCGAATCGCCGCCGTCCGCCAGATGATCATCGACTGCGAAGGTGAGCGCTGCCGCGCCGGCACGAAGTTCGCGCTCCGGCTCCTCGCGCTGACGGCGGTGCGGCCGGGCGAGCTGCGGTTCGCGCGCTGGGATGAGTTCGAGGATCTGGACGGCCGCGAGCCGCTATGGCGCATCCCCGCGGCGCGCATGAAGGGCGACGAGGACCGGAAGGCGGAGAGCGATGGCGACCACATCGTTCCGCTCTCACGTCAGGCGGTGGAACTGCTGGGCGTGCTGCGGCGGCTGAGCGGGCACATCGCCCTGCTGTTCCCGAGCGAGCGCCACGCGCACCGGCCGATCTCCGAGAACACGATTCGCGCGCTGCTCATCCGCGCCGGCTATTACCAGCAGCATGTCCCGCACGGCTTCCGCGCCGCCTTCAGCACGATCATGAACGAGAGGGCCAAGGCGGAGGGAAGGCCCGACGATCGCGCCGTGATCGACCTGATGCTGGCGCACGTCCCCAAGGACAAGGTCGAGAGCGCGTACAACCGCGCGGCCTTCATGCCGCGGCGGCGCGAACTGGCGCAGGAGTGGGCGGATATCGTCGTCGCGGATATGTGGCCGCCGGAGACCTATCTCGGCGCGCCGATGCGGAGGTCGATCGGCAATCCGGCTTGGCAGCGTCAGACGGCGCAATAGTCGCCTTCGCCGCGGAGGTTCAGCACTTCGTGGATCGCGACCGCGTCGATCCCTGCCGGGCTGTTGCAGCCGTCATACTCGTCCCACAGCCGCTTCACCTCTTCCGTGGTCATCGTGGATAGGTGAAGCAGGTCATCGTACAGCCAGTCTGGCATCACCCGAATGCCAGCCATCATGCCGCGCGGCGCGCGGCGGCGACCTGCTCCTTCCATGCCATGATCTCGCGTTCGCTCCAGCGTGAAGCGAAGCCGCCGACCTTGAACGGTTGCGGGAATGCATCCTTGCGGATGAGCCGGTAGATCATCGTGCGCTTGATGCCGACCATGTCCATCACTGCCTCGATCGGCAGCAGCCGGTCTTCGACGGCTATCGGCGGCTTCGGCTCCGGTTGCCGCGCGGGCTTACGAGTCATGCTGCACCCGAGCTTTGGCTTGGCGCACCTGCTCCGAAAGCGCCTGCGCGACGACATCGCGGACGGCTTCGGCGATTGTTGACGGGTGCGGCAGGTCAGCGTGCAGGCCGTCGTCGAAGCGGATCAGCGTCTCGCGGTCGCAATGCGCGACGTCCGGACCTATCGACGCGTCGTTGCTGACGCTGCAGGTGCCGATGCTCCACCACCATCCCTCGGGCACGGTGGACAGCGCAACGACTAGATCGTCAATGCACGGGATGGCGGTAGCGATGCCCTGCGGCGCCGCATCTTCTGCGGGCTGGGCTAGCCGCCCAGGTAGAGACCTCACTCGCCGCTCGATTGCTAACAGCGCGCGGTAGACCCGGCCTCCCCCGGTGTTCGGCCCGCGCGACAATGCAGATGCGTGCAGGTGGTCAGCGATTCGGTCGCGCATCTGCTCGCTTGCGGTCAGCTCCGCTTCTCTGCTCATGACGTCGACCTCCGCATGATCTCTTCCGGGCTGGCGTCGCGCACCAGCGGCACGCCGGAGCGACTGAAGCGCAGGCTCAGGCGCTTGCGGGTCGGTCCCGGCAGATGCTCCGTTGATACTACGGCGACTTTATCGACGTCGGGCTGGGTGGATCGTTCTCCGATCATTGCAGCTGCCCCTGCGGTCGTAGCGTCACAACCTTGCTCGCGAGCGGCTCGACTACGATGGGCAGGGAGAAGGCCTGCTGCCACTTAGTGGCGCGCCGCTCCGCCTCCTCGAACGTCGCATATGGCCACCATTCCCGATATTCATCCATCGAGCCGTCTGGACGCTCAACGTAAGTCGTCCACCGGTACGGCACTTCGATTGGCTTGCCATCGCACGTCCAGCCCTCGCCGGTGATTTCGACGATGCGGATGGTGCCTGCCGCAGGCCGCCAGCCGCTGTCTTCTGGCTGCGGATCAGGAAGTGGTACCCAGATCGTCGGCGACCATTCGTTGCCGTCGTCATCGCACCAGCCTGCCTTCTGATCAGACCGAGTCAACATCATCCATTGGAGCCGCTTCGCCTGACTATCTTCATTGTCGCCAACGAAGCCGAGTATCCAGCCGCCGGTCAGCGGCGCGGTTTCAATCGGCTGCTTCTCGCTCACGCGCTCTTCTCCTGATCTGAAAGGGGTGCGGGGTTCGCCGGATTCGATGGCTCTTTGTTCAGTGGACAGCCCACCGGCCCATCGTTGACGCTTGCCGAGGCATACCCAACCTCGGGTCGCGCATCCGGCGCAGGGCTGCGGACGCCCCCGCCGTCGCCCGCTGGCTTTGCCGGCAGACTAGCTTGTTCCGCGTGCTCCCGAGGCGGGTGCATGCAGCGGATTTCATCGGCGAGCTGGTACAGCTTCCGGACGGCCGGCGAAGGCGATCTGCCCGCCCGAACCTCGGCATTGCTGCGCTGCTCGCAATCGATCTTCTCGGCGAGAGACAGCGTCGCCATAACAGCGCCCTCGCGCGCAAGGCGGAAGCCCTCGCGAATCCACTTCGCTCGGTGATGCTGCTTCCACTCTTGGCGCAGCGCATTGCGGATTGCGGCGCTGGTCATGACCACCGGTCCACAGCGATCATCCCCATCACGAGGCCGGCAATAAACTGGTTGCCAGTCAGGCTGATGACCAGAGATGCAGCGCCGGCGGCGAGCAGCGCATCACCGACCCGTCCGAGAAACTGACGCGTCTCCGGGCTCATGTGGCCTGCTCCGCCGTCGCACCGACGCTGTCGTACGCCTCCAGCATCGCCGTCTTCATAGCCTGGGCGCGCGTGTCGCCGCCCTTCAGCCCCTGCACGAAGTCTCCCCACTGCTCGGCCTTGAAGGTCAGCATCGCGCGGAACAGCCGATCGCGATCGAACGGTGCGGGCGGGCTGGCCAGCACCTTCATCAGGCCCGAGAAGATCGAGCCGCCATGCCCCAGCCGATCGTCGGGAAACGCCTCGGCGATCATCGTCAGCGCGGACGTGACCAGCACCGGGCCGTGCTTCCGGATCGCGGTGGCGATTGCCGCAGTGAACGCGATCTCTCCCGGCCCCCACGCTGCCGAGGCGGTGTTGCGCGCGACCTTGAGTCCGGCCTCGGTCACCAGCCGGTTGATCTCCAGCGCGTCGTCATCAGCGGCGGCGAGCGCCGCGTGGAAGTCGTCCAGCCGGTTCATCGGCTTGCGGGCGCGGTTCGACGCGATGAACATCCGCGCCTCTTCCTCCGGTCCCTCATAGCTGAAGACGCAGCACGGCAGCTGCGGGATGTCCCCGCGGCGGCTGGCCGCGGTCCAGCGGTGCTGCCCGTCGATTATGGCGAGCGATCCGTCCGGCCGGCGTGAGACAACGAGCGGCGCGCACAATCGCCAGTCGAACTTCGCCGCGATGCTGGTGATCAGCCGCCGGCTGGCGTCGTTGTCCGTGGAGCGCTGGTAGGCGGCATCGACTGAGAGCCGGTTGACGTGCAGCCATTCGATCGTGGGCATCGATCCGAGCGGCGCCGGGTATGGCAGCTTTCGAGCGGGCTGACGTCCGATTTCCTTCGTAGTGGATTCACGCCCTTGGGGCGCAGTTTCCCGCCGTTTCTCACCGATTCCCCCAGAGACGATTCGCACCCCTTTCTGAGCGCGAATGCGTGCGGTGATCTCGTCCGTATCGTCGGATCGATCCGCCACATCGGCGACCGCATCCTTCGGGTGTGCCCCGCCCAGGCTCTTGGGCAGCTTCGAATAATCCGCCTCTTCTTCGTCGAGCCCGCGCAGGAATGCAGCGGCCTCATCAGGATGCCGGGTCCAGGCGCTCCCCTTCCGCTCGATGACGACATAGCCAACATGCACGCGAGCCTGCCCGCGCGGCGTGTTGATCAGGAAGGTGCCGTTCGACTCTCGCCCGCCTGCCATATGCGCGGCAAGCCACGGTTCCGGGCTCGCGCCGGGCTTGTTTGTCCAGACGCGAAACTCTGCGGGTGCCTGTGTCATGAAGGCTCCTTTCGGTTGAGCCGGTCCGGCTGCACCGCCATCCAGACGATGGCCTTCTTTCCGCTGGCATTGAGGCGGCGCTCGCCACAGTCGCGGATCAGGCCAAGACGCGTGAGTTCCGTGATCCGCGGGCGAATGGAAAGGATCGACGCACCCATGCGCGCCGCGACCTGATCAGCCGTGAGCCCGTTCGACTTGGCGATGATCGCGAAGGCACGAGCCCGGAGGCGCGGCGCGCGCGGCGCAGCATCCTCAGCAGCCGCGAAGGCCGTGTCACGTGCTTTGGCGCCGGGGTGATCTGGATAGGCGAAGAGATCAGCCATTGGCTTGCTCCTCGTCGTCAACATCAGCATGCTTCGGGAGCGCCGCTGGACGCGGCATGGTCCCGATCCGTCGCGCTGCTTGCAGCAGCTTAGCTGCAGCTTCTCTGGGCTTGACGCCGGTCAGGCGATCCTCCGCCGATCGACGATCGGACGCGTCGGCCATCTCGGTGCAGATCAAGGCAGCCTGCTCGCGCGCGATGGCGAAGCCTTCCGTGATCCACCGCGTCTTCTGCGCGCGCTTCCACTCCAGCCGCGACTGCTTACAGGGATGGCTCATGCCGCTGGCCTCAACGGAACGACGTTCTCGCCGCCATCGTCGTCGGGAAAGCGGTTCGGCTCCCACTCGCCGCACGTTCGTTCGGCCGCGACCTCCGGGAAGCGCGCGTACGGCACGCCGGCCACCACGACCATTACGGGCGGGAGTATTTGACAGGTGCCGACGCCGGACGCTCCAAGCGGGTTGCGCGTCGCGCTCGCGATCGGTGGCGCGCCATCGTGATAGTAAAAGCAGTGCGCGCAGATGTCCTGGGTCTCGGTCATGCCCGGCCTCCAATCGCATATGCCTTATCGGCGAAGCCGGCCTTTCGACCGTGCACGATAGTCGCGTTGACCCACGTAATGCGGTCGGCAGCGAGGCGGCGAATATGACCGCGGCGAAGGTGCGTGCGACGATCCGCGCCCGCGATGCTGCCGGAGCCGCTGCCCTGCTCGCCATCGAGCTTGAGGATGTGGAAGTCTTTCAGCGGCAGCTTGCCGGATTTGATGCGGCTCTTGTTCAGGGCGGGCGCGGCGGCGACGCTTTCGGCACGTACATTCTTGCACGCGAGCGCGCAGCAAAGATCGGAATAAGCGTTGAACTCGTCCATGAGGTCGGCGCCCAGCCGATCGACTGAGCCGGCCCTGCCCATTGTCCGAGCCATCTCCGCGACCGCTTCGAGCAGCAGTGGCACCGGCGTGCCCGCCAACGATCTTGACCGCGCGGCGGCCTTCGAAATGCCGCCCGAACTTACCAGATGTTCGCGAAAGGGCGTACGCTGTGGATCGATCCACTCTGCATCGTATGGAAGATGGAACACCGCCGGGACGGGCAGCCAGATGCCGGGGTCGTCGTAGTACGCGATTGACGCGATACCTACGCCCTCGCCTAGCGTCCTTATCTCGGGGATGAGGTGCCGGTGCGGGAAGTCATCAGACCACTCCCATGCCAGGGCGATCCGTTTGGAGCATGGCGCAGCTGTATAGACTGGATCGTGTCGTCCCCGGCCGACCGGAGCCTGGTATTCGAGCGCGACGACGGGGAACGGCGGCTTGAATATAGACGCGGGCACTTCAGGGGGTGCCTTCGACCGGTCGAGGATCATGCCGAAGTCGGGAAGCACGAAGACTTGGGCTTGACGCAGCTTCCCCGCGAGATAGCGGAATGCAGGCTTGCTGAGCGCCGTCGACGTGGCCTCGTAGCTGACAAAAGCCTCGATCGCCTTCGTGGTGTAGTTGAGCGCGCTCAGCATGGCCCGCCTCCGCCCTTCGGCTCGTACCGCCCGCACCAGTCGGTTGCCCCGGTCGCCGGCCATACCGACGCGCAGGTCAGGCTGGTGACGTCGAGGTCTGGATCGACCTGCTGGCCGAACTCCAGCTTCGGCAGGAGCATCATCGCGAGCGGCTGTAGAAGCACAGGCTCCTTGCGGCGGCATTGGCCGAACCCGAAGTTCTCATCGTTCGGATCGCGGGCGCTCATGTCCTCGTTCCAGAAGCGGCAGCGATTGCAGCGGTCGGCCCTCATGCTGCCTTCCTCCGCGCGGGAGCCGAGCCGAAGAGGTGTCTTGCATCGCGCGCCAGCCACGGCAGGGCCATCTCTTCCCGGCCTTCGTGCGAGATGATCTCCACCTTGCGCATGTACGCCTCCGAGTGCGGCGGCAGGGTCCTGATCAAGCGCTGCAGGGCCCGTTCGTTCGCGTTTCCAAAACGCTCCTCACATTCATCGCCGAGGTCGATGATGCTCTGAAGAAACTCGTCGGGCTCCTGCTTCTCACGGCGGACGCGGAACATCTCCGTGTCGGCAATGCCCTTGAGCTTCAGGATGAAGTCGAGGTCATCCAGAGTTGTTTCGTAGGCGTGAAGGCGTGCCTCCCATTCGATCTGCAGGAGTTCGTCAGCGGCGAGCATTGCTTGCACCGCGTGGCCGTCCATGCCGACATAAGGGGCGCCACCGAAGGCGCGCTGCTGCTTCGCGCACAGCGCACCGAACCCCTCCTCCGCAAGAGTGCGGTCGATCCAACGATCTGAATCCAGCCTCGGGATGAGGAGCAGGAGCCGCGCGACGACACCGGGGATGGTGGAAGCGAAGTCGCCCTCGATGCGCGTCTCTGCTTCCTCCTGCTGCGCGTCCGCGAGGCCGATCTCTTCTGCACTGCGCGGACTGACTTCCTCCACGTCGTCCGAGGCATACCCTGCCGCTCGAAGTTCGCGGACCGTCTCGTAGGCTTCGAGGATCAAGCTGTCGGGACTTCCCTCGTCGAACGCCGGCACGCGTAATGCGGGCACCAGTGCGGGAATGTTCGCGGGCGCGTTCATGCTACCGCTCCGATCGATCCGGCGCGCCAGTCGCGGCGCTGTCTGTTGATCTTCACTGCCTGAGTGAGATCGGGAGGAAGATCGCCCTGGACATGTTCCGAAAGGAACGCGGAGACATTTTCGGCCATCGCCTCAAGAGCAATCGCGATACGCTTGAGGTCGCCGTCTGCCTCTTCTCCGAGGCCGTCCCTCAACACTTCCAAGTCGCTGCTCGCGTGAGACGCGAGTAGGAGAACGTCGTTTAGGCTCGTCGGCGGAATCAAATACATGCCGAGGCGGATAGGCTCCATGAGCCGGACCAAGAGGTTCTCGGCGTCTTCGAGAACCTGCCGATGAATCGTATGCGATTCGACTGTGAACCCGGCGGCATCGAAGCGGGTAGACATGTCGCTTATGTGGCGGTGGAACGCGTCGAAGCGTTCGATTTCGGTGATGGTCGCGCTCATCACTCTGCCTCCTCAATCATGAAGGCAGCGAGGGCTATAAGCCGCCCGACAGAGTTCATTGCCGCCGCGACCAAGTTGTTGTTGCTGGCGTCCACTTCGGACGTTTGGCCTTGCCCGATAGGACGCTGACTGTCCTCGAAGGCGCAGCCGATCAGGTGCACAAGGCCATACGCATCACCGAGCACGTATTCGGCCTCTTCGGTCGAGGCCCCACTGAACGGTCGGATGCCGCAGTTGAGCGTGAACTTGCTGAGCGCGTGCATCGCAGCGCGCTTATCGACAGCAGCGGCCATGCTGCCCTTCGCAGGCGGAATCCGGGGAGGCGGACCGGAGGCCCCGTCGTCAATTTGAGTTGCGGCTGTAGCCATTGAGGCTCTCCTGCATGGGTGATGCAGGGCGACCGGCGGAGGCTATCCGCTAGTGGAGCGCATTTAGCGCGCCGACCGTTCCTGCTTCATCAGCTTTCGGCGGACCCCGTGGGGTGGCGTCGGGCTGATGAAGCCGAAACTAGCCAAACGGCTAACGGACGCAAGGCTAATTTTTAGGCAGCCGAACTTTTCTACAGCTGGGACATCTGCGCGACGACGCGCCCGATAACGGTGAACGGCTCACGACCTACAAGGATCGGGGTATGCGCCGGATCACTTGAAACCGGCTCTAGGCGGACGGGATCGGTCCTGAACCGCTTGAAAGTCGTCTCGCCGTCGCCATTCATGACAGCGTAGACCTTGCCCTCTCGAAGCTCCACCTCGTCGGGATCGACGATGATCATGGCGTTCTCGCCGACGATCATATTCATCGAATTTCCGTCCGGGATGAGCGCGAAGGCGTTCGCCCCCCCCACCGGTGCGGGGATGAAGCCTTGTGGATCGAGCACGGCCTCCTTCCAATTGCCCGCAGCGATCTTGCCCAGCAGCGGCACCATCCGGATCGGCAGAGATCCGGGCATCTCGTCAACCAGCTCGGCTGGGCTCACCCCCAGCCCGGCAGCGATCTTGGCGAGCATCTCGCCGGAGACGCCGCGGGTTGATCGCTCGAATTTTCCGATCGTGGTGAAGTGCACACCCACCCTCTCGGCCAGCTGCTCCATGGTCATGTTCTTCGACCTGCGCACCGCGCGAATGCGGTTGCTGTCCACTATGCCAGGTTCTTTAGCCACGAGCCGCCTCCGATGAATCTGGCATCATATAGCCGATTGGCTAGAGGTACGATAGAGGCAATGAGGGTTAATGGCTTGCGCTGTGTTAGCCAGATGGCTAGCGTGACGACCTATGCAGCTAGCCACCTACCTCAGTCAGCGCAGCATCTCCCTCGGAGAGTTCGCGAGACAGATCGGCGCTCGTAACGCGCGGACCGTCCAGCGATATACGAAACATGGCCGGATACCGTCCGGGCAGATGCTGGCCCAGATCCATCGCGCCACGAACGGCCTGGTCACGGTCGAAGATTTCCTACCCTCAACCGAAGCGGAATAGACCCGGTGGTGGGGGCACGCCGCAGCGGCATCAACGAAGCGGACTTCCGCCGCATCGTCGACGAGATCAAAGCACAGCACAACATTTCGGATCTCGTAGGCAGGTCGCGCAAGTTGCACCGCGCGGGGAAAGAGGTTGTGGCCCTCTGCGCATTCCACCCCGAACGATCGCCGTCGATGCGGATAAACGACGCCAAGGGCACGTACCATTGCTTCGGCTGCGGTGCGAGCGGTGACGCGGTCCGCTACGTCATGCAAACCGAGGGATTGGGGTTCATCGACTCCTTAAAATGGTTGGGCGCAGCCGATCTGCCCATTGTCGATCCTGCCAGCCGCGCCCGAGCCGCCGAGGAAGATGCTGCAGAGCGCGCCGCAGCCGTCGCCAGTGCTCGCGCGGTCTGGGACTGCGCCGTTGATCCTGCCGGCACGGCCGCCGACGTCTACGCGCGCAGCCGCGGGATTACGACCGCCCTGCCCCCATCGATCCGCTTCGCGACGACGCCCGCATGGTACGACAAGGAAACCGGAGAGGCGGGCCCTGACCTGCCCGCCCTCATCGGCGCGGTGACCCGCGGCGACGAGCTGGTCGCGGTGCAGCGGATATTCCTGAGCCGCGGTGGACGCGCAAAGGCCAACATGAAGAAGCCAAAGCTTAGCCTCGGTCGCGTGAAGGGCGGCGCCCTGAAGCTGGACGGCAGTTGTCCGACGATCGCGGACGCCTCCGAGATCATCATCACCGAGGGGCCGGAAGATGGACTATCCCTCGCGCAGGAGATGCCCGACCGGCGGGTATGGGTTGCCCTAGGCACCGCGCTGATGCCCGAGGTCCAATATCCGCCAGACGTGCGATCCATCGTCATCGCCGGGCAGAACGACGATGCGGGCAGGCATGCGGCGCTGCAAGCGGCAGACGCCCTGATCCAGCGCGGCTTCAAAGTGCGCACGATGTATCCCGATCCCGCTTTCAAGGATTGGAATGACCAGCTTCGGGGGATCCGAAAGTGAGTGCGTTCAGCCGTCAATATGACGAGGCCGAGCGCATTCCAGGGCAGCCTATCCCGATCCGGCCGGAGGTGGCAGCGCCGGGCGTATATCCGCTCGAAGCTTTGAGCCCCAAGCTTGAAGCCGCCGCGCGGGCGATCGTCGATAAGGTCAGTTGCCCCGCCGCAATCGCCGCCAACTCGGTTCTGGCCGCAGCATCGCTGGCGGTGCAGCCCTTCATCAACGTAAAGCTCCCGACCGGCGAAGTAGTGCCAAGTTCACTGTTTATCGTCACCGTGGCAGCATCGGGCGAGCGCAAGTCATCGTGCGACAAGCATGCGCTCGCGGCGGTCCGGGCGCGGGAGCGGGATCTGCGCGCCGACCATGCTCCTATGCTGACCTGCTTCCTCGCAGATCAGGCCGCGTACAAGGCGGCGCATAAGCGGGCGACCACGGGGACCAACAAGAGCCGCGACGAGATGCGCCAGGCGCTGCAGGCGCTTGGGCCTGAGCCGGTGGCGCCGCCACAGCCGCTTCTGATCAGCGACGAGGGCACATTCCAAGGCCTGCAGAAGCTGTTCGCCGAGGCAATGCCGTCGCTCGGCCTGTTCAGCGACGAGGGCGGCCAGTGGCTTGGCGGCTATGCGATGGCTGAGGATCAGCGGGGCCAGACGGCGGCCGGCCTGTCAAAGCTATGGGATGGCGCGCCCATCAAGCGAGTCCGCGGCACAGATGCAGTCACATTCCTTCCCGGCCGCCGGCTGGCGATGCATCTCATGATCCAGCACCGGATTGCCAAGAAGCTGTTCGGCGATCCCGACCTCAAGGATCAGGGGTTGCTCTCGCGCATCCTCATAGCCCAGCCGACGTCGAACAAGGGCGAGCGCATGTGGCGCGATCCCGACGCGAGATCGGACCTTGAACTCGAGAAGTACGGCTCCCGGATATATTCGCTCTTACGCGAGCCGATGCCGATGGACCCCGAAAGCCGCGAGTTGCAGCCGAAGGAATTACCACTTTCAGATCAGGCTCGACCACTGTTCGTGGCTTTCCATGACGCGGTTGAGGCAGAGCTGAAGACCGGGGCGGCATTCGAAGACATCGCCGGATTCGCGGCCAAGTTGCCAGAGCATGCCGTGCGCATCGCCGCGGTGATGGCGTATTTCGAGAACCGGCAGGTCACCGAGATCAGCCCCGCTGCATTATCGGCGGGGATCAAGGTCGCCAAGTTCTACGCCGAGGAAGCCCTACGCGTCATCGGGGTAGGATCGGCAGATGAGGACAGCGAGAACGCCGCTGCAGTGATCGCCTGGATCCGCAAGAACGGGTTCGCTGTGGTCGGGAAGCGTTACCTCAGCACGCGGGTGATCCCGAAGGCCTTGCGGCCGGCGCCGATCCTCAGCCGCGCCATCGACCTCCTGGTCGAGCACGGCCACCTCGTACCGATCAAGGGCGGCGCCGACATGCAGGTGAACGGCAAGCTCGTTCCTCAGCGCGAAGCCTTTACGGTCATCGATGATGGCACGGAGGAGGCTGAATGAGCCGCCTAGCCGCCTTCGACCCCGATCAGTTCGTCGCAGCCATCGAAAACAGGGGTGCCACCGCGCCGCCACGGCCACACGCCGAGATGCCGATGGAATGGCAGCGCGGGCTCGTCCGACTGGCGGAGATGGGGCCGCCGCCCGGCGCAATAAAGGAACGCTGGGAGCAGATCGTGCGAGACGCAACGCTCTTTGCCTGGGCGTGGTACGACAAGGCGCCAGCGCTCGGCTGGACCACTGGCAACATCTTCGGGTTCGATCCCAAGCAGCCTGCCGGTTTCATCGGTCTTGTGCTGGACATCCGCGGGGGCCGCGTGGTCGCGATGGAGCCCACCTTGGCCGCGATCCGGACCCCGACGGGCTACCACTACCATCACCGGCACATGCCGGACGCCGCGACGCCCGTCTGGGCACTGCGAGGCGGCCGGTGATGTTACTGTCGCCCACTGTCGCCCACTGTCGCCCTTTTCGTTCAGAACCCGCCTCTGATGGAGCCGAATCCACTACTGTCGCCCACTGTCGCCCCACTGTCGCCCCCTATCGAAATCCCTACCTAAGTAACGGGTTTGTAGGCGTTTTCTCCCGTTCCACCGTACTACTGTCGCCCGCAGGGGCTACAGTAGGGCGACAGTTCAGCGGCATCGCAGGCGGACTTGTCGCGCATAGCGGCCACGGCATCACAGTCTTGCTAGGTCGCGTCCGCCTATTTTCGGCAGTTCTGCGCCGTTTTCAGGGCTATTTGGTATCAGCGCTCGTTCTTTTTACTTCTCTCGACAGTGGCGGGGCTTGCCAGTTGGGCGGGAGGGGGGTAAGCGCGTCTTCGCGCGCTAACCCACCACCCCCCGCACGCCTACTATTGGCTTGGGAGTCCGCGCGATGACTAAGCACTCCGCAACAGCCCGCACTGCCGACATCATCAACAGCCTCGCTGCCGTCCGTATCATGATCGCGGACATGGCCGATGCGATGCCGACGATGGCGCGGGACCTACGCCGCAACGCGAACGAGACGCTGCAGGACATCATCGAGGAGTTGAAGGGGGCATGATCGACGGGGCCCGCACCGGCTGGTGCATCCTGCGCACAAGCGGGCGCCGCACGCTCCCGCTTGCGCTATTCCTGAACGATGCGGGGATCGAAGCGTGGTCCCCTGCCCGCGTCATACGCCGACCTGCACCGGGGCAGCGCCGCCGGCTGGTCATGGGCCAGCGTCGCGTGCTGATCGATGTCCGCGTCGCGGTGTTGCCCAGCTTCGTGTTCGCATCGGCCGATCGGCTGGCGGACATCGCGCGGCTGGCGAGCGTGCCGCAGAACGAGTTCACCATCTTCCAGTTCGGAGGATCTGTGCCGGTGGTGAGCGATGCCAGCGTGACCGGGTTGCGTGCTGCGGAGGAGGATTACGCTGCTCAGCACCAGGCGCTGTGCGACGCCGAGACGCGCGCGAAGGCGCAGCAGGACCGCGCCGAGATGCTGCGCACGGATCGAGCCCGCCAGAAGGCGCTCCGCAAGGTTAGTAAGCCGCTGGTTTCGGGCGATGCGGTGGTCGTCAATGACATGCCCGCCCTGTCCGGCGTCATCGGGCGCGTAATACAGGGGAACGGCACCTCGGCACTGATCGACTTCGGCGGTTCCCTGACGATGACAGTAGACGCTTGGCGTTTGCTTCCGGTTACGCTAAGGGAGGGCGCAGCCCTACAGGGCACCGCTGCTTGAGCAGCTGTCGGGCCTAGATGATCTTGAGCTTCGCGCTCATGCACTGCCCAATCTCACCGGAGCGGCCGTGCCGCGGCGGCAGTCCGAAGGCGTCCAGTTATCCGAGGCCTCGCCAATCACTGCCCACGGAGGGTAGTCACTAATGCCCAGCCGCCCACCTAACCTGCGGCAGAGGAACCGGGGCAAGCCCGCGGCCAAGGTCAGCAACTGGACCAAGCGAGCCTCCCGGCAAGAGCGCGGGTACGGGCGAGCCCATGACCTGATGCGCGAGCGTGTGCTGACCGAGGAGCCGCTCTGCCGGATCTGCGACGCGGCCGGCCGGGTGACCGCCAGCTGCATCGCCGACCACATCGTGCCCAAGGCTGAAGGCGGCACCGACGACCGCGAGAACTATCAAGGGTGCTGCGACCCCTGCCACAAGGTGAAGACGGCGCGCGAGAGCAAGCGTGCGAGAGCGAGGCGAGCATGCCCGTGATGCCGATCAGGATGGGTGACGTTGCCGCATCGATGTCGATCACCATCAAGGTGACCGGGCAGAAGCGGTTCAGGGCCCGCACCGCCGTCGCCATGTGGGCGATCCGGCTCGGCGCCCTGCTCCTCCCGGTGAAGGCCAGCGTCGAGGTGGTGGACGATCCCGAGCACGCCCTCGAAAATGGCTGAAATCCGCCATTTCTGAAGGCGCGAGAGGCCGTCGCGCAACAATATTGCGCGGACGCCGGGGGGCGGGTCAAAACTTGGGGGCGGACGGCTATGGGAC